>NZ_JBNFNU010000004.1:0-46117 GCF_057364445.1 Xanthobacter sp. BG11Y11_SDJG | reverse complement strand
GATCACCCCGAGGAGCGCGGCGGCCACCGCCCGCCGCACCCGCCTGCCTCTCCCACCGCTCATGCGAGGGAATGGTTCTTCAGCGGCAGTTCGCGGATGCGCTTGCCGGTGGCGGCGAAGATGGCGTTGAGCACCGCGGGCGCGGCGACCGCGATGGTCGGCTCGCCCACCCCGCCCCAGAACCCGCCGGACGGCAGGATGATGGTCTCCACCGCAGGCATGGCCGCCATGCGCATGACCTCGTAGGTGTCGAAATTCTCCTGCTCCATGCGCCCGTCCTTCACGGTGCATTCGCCATAGAGGCAGGCGGAGAGGCCATAGACGAAGGAGCCCTCCACCTGGCGCTCCACCTGGGCCGGATTGACCACGTGGCCGGGGTCGGTGGCGGCGACGATGCGGTGGATCGTCAGCGTCCCGTCGGCGGCCACCGAGACCTCGGCGGCGGCCGCCACATAGCTGCCGAAGCCCATGATATGGGCGAGTCCGCGGTGGATGCCCTCGGGCGGCCGGGTGTCCCAGCCGATGCGTTCGGCCACCGCCTCCAGAACCGCGCGATGCTTCGGGCGCTCGGCCATCAGCCGGCGGCGGAAGGCGAGCGGATCGACGCCCGCCGCATGTGCCAGCTCGTCCATGAAGCATTCCACGTAGATGGCGTTCTGATTGAGGTTCACGCCCCGCCAGAAGCCGGGCGGCACCGGCGGATTGCGCATGGCGTGGTCGATGAGGAGGTTCGGCACCGCGTAGCCGAGATGGCCCTCGGAATTCGTGGCCGTGAGCCCCTGGAACACCACCGGATCCATGCCGCCCTGCATGCCCTCCGGGCGGACCGCGGCGAGGATGGACTGGCCGGAGATGCGCATGTGGAGCGCCACGAGGTTCCCCTGCGCGTCCAGCCCCCCGGTCATGCGCGCCCGGGTGATCGGATGGTAGGCGCCGTGGAGCATGTCCTCCTCCCGGCTCCACAGGAGCTTCACGGGCACGCCGGGCATCTGCTTGGCGATCAGCACCGCTTGGCGGACATAGTCCTGAAAGTTGCCGCGCCGCCCGAAGCCGCCGCCGAGGTGCAGCTTGTGGACCTCGCACCGCTGCACCGGCAAGCCGGAGGCCTCCGCCGCAACGGCGAGGCTCGCCTCGCCGTTCTGGGTGGGCACCCACACCTCGCAGCGGTCCGCCGTGACCAGCGCCGTGGCGTTCATCGGCTCCATGGTGGCGTGGTTCTGGTAGGGCACCGCATAGTCGGCGGTGATGGTGCGGGCCGCGCGGGCCAACGCCGCCTTCGCGTCTCCCTGGCGGTTGCCCACGAACGCCTCCGGCGCGTCGAGGCCGGCCTTCAGCTGAGCGGCGATGTCGGCGCTGGAGAGCACGCGGTTCGGCCCCTCGTCCCAGGTGACGGGCAGGGCGTCGAGCGCGGTCTTGGCCTGCCACCAGGTTTCGGCCACCACCGCTACCGCGGTGTCGTCCACCCGCACCACCCGGCGCACGCCGGGCATGGAGCGGACCTTGGCCTCATCATAGGCTGCGAGCCGGCCGCCGAACACCGGGCAGGCTTTCACCGCCGCGTTCAGCATGCCCGGGAAGGCGAGGTCGGCGCCGTACACCTGCCGGCCGTTCAGCTTGTCCGCCGTGTCGAGGCGCGGCAGGGGCTGGCCGATGATGGTCCAGTTCTTCGGCTCCTTCAGCACGACAGCGGCCGGCGGCGGCATCCGCGCGGCGGCGTCCGCCACCTTGCCATAGGTGGTGGTACGGCCGGAGGGGGCGTGCGAGATGACCCCCTTCTCGGCACTGCATTCGCCGGCGGGCACGCCCCACGCCTGCGCGGCGGCGGCGATCAGCATGGTGCGCGCGGCGCGCCGCCCGCTCGCGCACATACTGGTGGGAATCGCGGATGCCGCGGCTGCCGCCGGTGGAATAAGAGCCCCAGACCCGGTTGCGGGCGAGGTTGGCGCCCGGGCCGGGATATTCCGTCGTCACCGTCGACCAGTCGCAGCCGAGTTCCTCGGCCACCAATTGCGCGAGCCCAGTCAGCGTGCCCTGGCCCATCTCCGAGCGGGCGATGCGGATCACCACCGTCTCGTCCGGGCGGATCACCACCCAGGCGTTCACTTCCGGTGCGACGGCCGGCGCGCTCTGCGCGAGCGCCGCGTCGAGCGGCAGGTGGAAGCCGAGGGAGAAACCGCCGACGGCGGCGGCGCTGCCGACCACGAAGGCGCGGCGGGAGAGGCGGGAGCGCGCGATTTTGGCATGTGCTGTCATGGTCGCCTCCTCAGCCGGCCTGGGTCTCGCCGGCAGCCTGCTTGATGGCCGCGCGCACGCGGTTGTAGGTGCCGCATCGACAGATGTTGGTGATCTCGGCACTGATGTCGGCGTCGGTAGGCGCGGGCGTCTGCTCCAGCAGCGCCGCCGCGGCCATGATCATGCCGCTCTGGCAATAGCCGCACTGGGGCACGTCGAGCGCGAGCCACGCTTTCTGCAGGGGGTGGCTGGAATCCGGCGACAACCCCTCGATGGTCACGATCTTCTGGCTCTCTTCCACCGCGCCGACCGGCAGCACGCAGGAGCGCGTGGCGACGCCGTCCACATGCACGGTGCAGGCGCCGCACTGGGCGATGCCGCAGCCGAACTTGGTGCCGGTCAGGCCCACCTGCTCCCGGATCACCCACAGAAGCGGCGTGTCGGGGTCCACCTCGACGGTGCGAATCTGGCCGTTGACGGTCAATCGCGCCATGTCTTTCTCCTGGCCGTGTGCGGGGAATGCCCGTCGCTGCGGACCCATGGATGCTAGGCGTAAAATGTCGCAGACCTTTGCCCGGGCGACCCGGGATTGTCGCAGAGTGTGCCAAGAGCGGGCCGCTGCGACGAACGACGACGATTGGCGCCGGCACGCCCTGCCGGTTCCCGGCGCGAGGCCCTCCGGGACTCCTTGGTCTCGGCCGCAATCACTTCTCGGAGCTTGTGCGCGAGAACGAAGGCCGTCTTTTACTGCACGTCCAGATAACGGGAGAGCTAAAGGGCGCTATGCCCTTGGCGCCGTTGACGAAGATCGCGATGGCAAGGAGTAGTCGCGGATCGACAGCTTGCGGCGGGCAAAAATGTTGCCGACTTGATCGAGACCGTGCGCGGCATGGGCTATCACCTCGGCACCCCGGAAGGGCCCGCACAGGAGCGCGCTGCTGCGCCATATGATCATAGACCTCGACCGGCAGATCGTGCGCACTGGCGACATCGACCTGACCATGCTGAGGAAGGCAGACCCGTCAGCAACCTTGACCCCGACGCCTTTGCGGTACTGGCGCGCAATCGCATTGAAAATGCGCTGAAGCACGGGGTACCAGACACGCCGGTCCATGTGCGCCTTGATGCGGGCAGACTCGATATTGCCAACCACGGTGCGGTCGTTCCCGCCGAACGGCTGGCCGTGTTGCTGCGGCCGTTCGAGCGCGGGTCGACGGGGGCGGACGGCTCAGAGCTCGGCCTTTTGCTGGGCCTTGCCTCGGCCATGGTCCCCGTGCTCGGCGGAACGGGCCTCATCTTGTGGCTGCGGCGGCAGTTCCTGCGGCAGTCCGCGCCGGCGCTGAAGCCCATCCTGTCGCCGGCCGAGATCATGACGTTGCACGCCATCGCCGAGGACCTGAAGCGGTCGAACCGCTCGATCGCCGCGGTGAAGCTGCCCGGCCGCTCCAACTCCGTTCAGGACGCCATGGGTGTCGGCAAGGCGGGCGATGCTCCGAGCTGGCTTGCGCGGATCCTGTCGCCCGGCGCACTGGCGAGCGCCGGCGCCGCGGCTGGCAGCGCGGGCGGATGGGTCGCTCTGCCGCCGGCGCCGGCCTGGGCGCTCATTTGGGCCGCGTCATCGACGCCATGCGGCAGGCGGGCCTGCAGAGCGTGGACGACATCGTGAAGGATGCCATGCTCAATCCCGAGCGCGCCCGCGCGTTGCTGGCGAAGGTGGGCGGCGAGCCGACGAAGGCCCAGGCCGTCAGCCTCGCTCGGGTTTACATGCGGGCCGCGCTCGGCCTCGGCGATGTGGATCAGCGGCAGGAGCCCGCCCCTGCGCCAGCCTCTGGCGGCTCTCGCGCGGCCCCGCAGACGGCGACGCGGGCCGAGCGTCTGTTTGGTACGGAGCCCTGACCATGGTGGCGCTGCGCAACGGTCGCAGGGAACGGTTCGCCCAGCACGTGGCCGAGGGGAAGGCCGCATCCGAGGCATACGGCGAAGCGGGCTTTCGAGCGAACCGGAAGAATGCGCACCGGCTGGCAAGCGATCCCGGCGTGCGGGCTCGCATTGCCGAACTGCAGGAGAGGGCCGCCATGCGCAGCGAAATCATCCTGGCCGAGGTCACGGAGAGCCTGCGCCGGATCGCGCAGAAGGGCGAAGGCCTCGGCGAGGCCTCCGGCCTGGCTGTCGCCCGCGCGGCGCTTATGGACGCGGCCAAGCTGAACGGCCTCGTGGTGGACAAGAGCGAGAGCGTGAACATCGTCCACACGATCAGCGATGAGCCGATGTCCGAAGCGGAATGGGTGGCGGCGTATGGGGCGGGGAAAGGTCGGTCCGCTGAATGACCGCTGCCGACACTTTGCGGCGGGCCTCGGCCTCACATTCGATGAGAGTGAGGCTGTGCGTTGGGCAGCCAGCCTGTGTTCCAAGCTCGTATTGCTGTTCCCCCACGAACTTGATACGCCCGCTAACGCGCCGTTGCGAAGGTGCGGAGACACGCTATAGGCAACGCTGGAAGAGGTGCCTGTTTCGCCATGACCGATGCACTTATGTCATTGAATGATCGCGAGGAGGCGCTTTCAAGAGCCTATGTCGCTGCCGTGGCCGCGGGTGCGGGTTATGTGACCGCAGAGCAGAATATAGATCGCGATGGTGTTGACGTGCAAATCAGAGCCGGCGGAGCGATGAGGCCATCACTTGACGTCCAACTTAAGGCAACAATTAACCTTGTTGATAGGACGGGCGACCACTTTCGCTACCCACTGAAGCGCGGAAACTATGATTTTTTACGAGAAATAACCATGGTTCCGCGTATTCTTGTTCTGCTCTCGCTGCCGTCTGACCGGTCGACTTGGTTAAACATTACGGCTGAAAATCTTATACTAAGGCGGTGCGCGTATTGGGTTAGTTTGGCGAAATTTCCAGAGACCGAAAATAGTGAAAGTGTTACCATTTCTATTCATAAGGACAATCGTTTCGATGTGGATGGCTTAATAGCCCTAATGGAACGAGCCAGAAGCGGAGGCGTCGCATGAAGGCACAGATCCTTGACGCTGAAGCGCTCCGCGCTGTCTCGCCCGCAGCGCTTGCAGCGTACGCCAGGGGCGAGGGGTGGGTGAAGACGGACACGTTTGGTGCGCACGCCGATGTGTATGCGGCAGCAGGAAAGCCTGAGATTATATTGCCGCGAACCGATCGGTTGGGCGACTATCCTTCGGCAGTTTCCCGCTTGATTGACATTTTTTCCAGCGTCACGGACCGTGATGAACTTGTAACCTACCGCGATCTGGTCATTGCCGATAGAGATGTCGTGCGTGTTAGGGCCTTTGGTAGCGAAGACGATGGATCAGTCCCTCTCGATGCGGGAGTTAAGATCGTGGCGCAGGCCCGCGACATGTTGCTCGCGGCAGCTTGCGCTGTACGGGCACCGCAGCCCCTCTATCGCGCGGGCGCAAATCGCGAAGCTATCGACTATCTGCGGCGCGTGAAGCTCGGGCAGACGGAACAGGGCAGTTTTGTAGTAACCCTGCTGGCCCCGGTACCTCCCTTGCTTCAGCTTGCTCTGAACCAGACTTGGGCCAATTTCCACGATGAACCGATGGAGCGCATGGTCACCCGCCGCCTCGTGGAGGCACTTGAGGCGGCGCGCACAGCCGCAGAGATGGCCTTATCTGGCGATGCGGAAGCCTTTGAGGCCGCCATTGGTTTGGGAGTGAGCGCGAACCTTTGCGAGGCTGTGGCTGGGCTTATCGAACAGTCGGACGGTCTCGATATCAGCGTGACATGGGCGCGGACAAGGCCAGCCCCGGAATCTCATCGAAAAGTCGCTTTTTCGCAAAATGATGCTGATATCTTAAAGGAAGCTGCTCGTAATTTCAGACTTAAGCAGCCCAAGGCCGATGTCACGCTTTATGGTACGGTGCATAAACTGAGACGTGATCAGGATGAAATTGAGGGTGTTGTAACTCTTAAGGCGATTGTTGAAGATAAAATGCAATCTGTTAGAGCGGTTCTGGATCAAGCAAACTACAGCACTGCTGTTCAGGCTCATGATGCTCAAAAACAGGTAATTGTAAGTGGGGATCTTGAGCGGGTTGGCCAGCGTTGGCAACTTACCAATGCCACTGTTAGAGAATTACTTTCGGCCGACGAATCTGACGAGCAGAGTGAATAATCTGACAACGCGGGATTTTCCAGGCACTCTTGCAGAAAAACTGACGACGCTCGGTGACATGGCTATCGGTCAGCTTCTGACTTCAAGCGACGAATAGAAGGTCGCAATCCACTGCCGCTTCAACTGGTCAAACGCGACCCTACTCGACAAGCCAGGTGCCCAGTCCCCAGGAAGAAAGGCGTTGATCTGCTCTCCAACCTGCACCGCTAGTCGCCCCATCTCCGAGGCGACAGCTTCGAGAGTTGCAGGCTCCATAAACGGGCCGATGACCGCATCCCCGTCTTTTTCTGGTCGCATCATCCAAGCCGATTTCATGGTCGGGTGGCCGGCCAGCTCGGAGAACATTTCGTAAATCTCTGCGCGGCGTTTGGTGACGAAGCCGTCGCGGGCATCCAGCGCCTTACGCACTTTCACGGGCGAGAAATCCTTCATGCGCGCCTTCTTGTCGGCGAGTCGCCAGCGCTCGATGATGGCTCGATCGCCAGCGAAAAGGTTGAGCAGGAACACCGTCTCAAGCACGTCGCGGAGGATTAGCGCACTATTCTGGTGATATCCGGACAGCGCAAGCTTGAGGCTTGCCCCAAACGCGTTGAAGGTCCGCATCGCTAGCACCTGAGCGACCTTCAGGTTTTCGTCGCCGGTGTTGAGTTGGCGGAAGGTGTCGGCCAGATCCATCGCCGCTTCGACTACGGCAACGTGCAATTGGAGCTGATCGCTCTGGGCAAGGATTTCAAGCGCCTTTACCCGAAGCTCCTCCTCGCCGCGATGCAGAAGCGCAAGGTTGTCCGGAATGGCGTTGTCATGGGTCACCACCATCTCATCGCCCCTTCCACGTTCTTGTTTGCCTCGGGCACTTTGCCGGCAGCTGCGAGGCGGATCCATTGGCGTGTCGTGAAGCCAGGCGCGCCACTAGGGACTGGCTCGGGGCGTATCGGGGGTTTGCTCGACATGCGCGATCCTCCTAGGCCAGCAGATCGTTCCATTCCGGATGGCGCCGGAAGCGCGCCGCCACGTACGAGCACAGAGGGGTGATCTTCCAACCCTCGGCCCGCGCCGCCGCCACGGCGGCATCCATGAGCCGCGCCGCGATGCCTTGGCCCTCGAAGGCGGGCGGGACGCCAGTGTGCGTGATGATCATGCGGCCGTCGGCGCCCCGGCGGTACGCCATCTCCGCCACGGCACCGCCCTCGAGATCGATGAAGTAGCGGCCCCCGCTTGGCCCTTCCTCGTGCCGCACGTCATGCATCACGTCCGCTTCTCCTTCTCCGCCATTTCGTGCGCATGATCCTCGCGGGCTGTCATCCGCGCAATGGCCTTAGCGAGGCGACCAGTCCGTGTGCGGCGCAGGTGTAGGCAGCCGAGGGCGACGCGCTGCGGGCAGGGGTAAAACGGCAACGGTTCACGCCAACGGATGCATCGGAGCCGGGGCGCCATCATCAAACCAGTCGACCGGGGCAGAAAAGCCAAAATAGTGCTGCTGCAGCGACCAGCTGCGGAACGCGGCTTCCTCGAGGGCGTGCAGATAGAGAGTGGTAAAGTTCTCGCAGCTCCCGAACGAAATGGCGACGAAGCGCCCCTTGCAGAGATGGGCTGTCAGCGCGTTCATCGCCTGGAAGAAGGGTGTCACATCTGGCCGCTTCCGGTCGTCCATTTCGAAGGATACAGTACGACCGTCGCTGAGTGTGACCACACCAACGAGCAGATCAGGCTTTGTGGTCTCCGTGACCGATTGCACCACGAAGTCGCCGCAGGCAAGGGCCTCCAACTCACGAACGTGCTCAGGTATATATTCGCCGGGATTGCATTCATTCACAGTCCAGATGTCGAGCGCATTCTTAAATATCGATCGAGAGTGTGTGTCGATAAGAACGTTTATTGACTGATCGTCAATCGTTGAAAATTGGGGCTGACTGCGAATTTTTTCTCGGAGTTCATGAAAGAATATATTTTCTGTAGAAAGCATCTCTAATATTTCAAGATCAACGGAGATTTCCGGGGGTGCCTCTGGCGTGCTTGCGAATATGCTCGCAAGATCATCGCCTTCGTGCCGCTCCGCGATGCTGCATATGGCCCGGAACACGATGAGGTCACGGTCCAGAGTGGGGTTGATCCGAAATCCCGCATTCTCCAGTCGCTTGAGCGAGGCGCTAACAAACTGCCAATTCTCTTCGTTTGCCAGAAAGTCGTGCGTATTATCTTTCCGTATGTTCAGTCTAGATGGGGTAGCAAACGGGGTGCGGCCGGAAATTTTCGCCCAGATCCAGGAGAACAATATATTTGCCATCGCCACGCCCCCGCTTGTCGTCGCTAGCGTAGCGCTGCTCGGGGCCGCGGGCGATCTATTTATTGCGGCGCGCAATGGTCTCGGCCGCCGCGATCACCCATGAACGCCGCCGGACACACGCAGCTGTCCACGACCCAGGGCTACGACCGGAGCATGGTGCAGAAGACGGCGAGAGTGGCGAAGTTGCGCGTCGCGAGCCGCAAGAACTCATCGCATGTCGACGCGGGCGCCGGCATCTAATTTTGGTATCTGGTACTGGCCGCCCAGAGCGTGTTTCTGAACATGCTGCCCTTCGGTCCCTTGCGGTAAATTGGCGGCGTGCACAACGCTTCATGTCAGATTGGTGCGGCCGCCTGCGAGCGGCGCAGCCGCGGCGGGCTGGGCGAGGTGAGCTCGTCGTCGATGAACTCCATCCGGTCCTTGCCCCAGAACATCTCGTCGCCGACGAAGAACATCGGCACCCCGAACGCGCCCCGGGCGATGCCGCCGTCGGTCTCGGCGATCAGCTCGTCGCGGACCTCCTCGCTCTCCACCAGCGCCGCGAACGCCGCCGTGTCGACGCCGAGCTCCGCGGCGATGGGCAGAAGCCCCGCGAGCTCGCCAACGGAGGCGTCGTTGCGCTCCCAATAGGCGGCGAAGATCTTCTCCATGAACGCCCATTCCCTGTCGAAGCGCCGCATGGCAAGGGCGCCGCGCAAGGCCGGGCTGGTCTTCATGGGGAACTTGGTCGGCATGGAGAAAGGCAGATCATACTTCCTAGCCCAGCGCATCAGGTCGGCCTTGCGAGCACGCAGCTTCGCCTTCGGCTCCTCCATCAGCACGTAATTCTCCTTGCGGAACACGTAGCCGAGGTTGAAGGGATGCGGCACCACCTTGGCGCCGTGCTTCGCGGCGATCGGCTTGATGAGATGAAGCGCGAAATAGCTGTTCGTGCTGCCCAGATCCCAATAGAAATCAATGACTTTACTCATGGGAACCCTCCCATTGTCAGCAGGTTCGAGGAACGGACGGCGCGTCGTACTAGATCACGCCGGCTTGTGACAGCCGCGCCAACTCCTCGGAAGACAGGCCGAGGATGTCGGTGAACACCTCGCCATTGTGGAAGCGCGGAATCGGCGCCTGCTCGGTGTAGCTGGTCTCGGCCTGCGAGAACTTCACAGGGAAGGCGGGCGCCACCGCTCCGCCCGCCTGCGGCGCGAGCGGATTGACGAGGGGCTCCAGCATCCGCCGGGCGATCATGTGCGGCCAGGAGGCCACATCCTCGATGCGGCGGATCGGCCCGCAGGGGATTTCCCGCGCATCGAGCGCAGCCACCGCATCGGCCGTGTCGCGGACCTCGGTCCAGGCGCGCACCAGGCCATCCACCTGATCGTTGTTGGCGATGCGCCAGCCCCGGCTCATGTGGTCCCTGCACTGCAGGAGATCGTCCCGGCCCATCACGCCGAGCAAGGCGCGCCAGTCCTCCTCCGTGCCGGCGCCGATCGCCACCATGCCGTCGCGCGTCGGATAGGTGTTGAACGGGGAGAACCGGGCGATGCGGTTGCCCTGCCGAAGCGGCAGGCCGAGCGTGCCGTAGCAGTCGAACGGCTCGTCGAACATCAGCGAGACCAGGCAGTCGGTCATCGACACGTCGATGAACTGGCCAGCGCCCGTGCGTTCGCGCTGATAGAGCGCGCCAAGCACGGAGGCGAAGGCGAAAGTGCCGGCTATGCCGTCGGAGAGCGGCGAGCCGGTCTTGCTCGGCGCGCCGTCCGGCTCGCCGGTGATGCTCATGAAGCCGCTCGCCGCCTGCACCATGAGGTCGAAAGCCTTCCGGTGACGCTCCGGGCCGGTGGAGCCGTAGCCGGTGATAGCGCAGTGGATGATGCGCGGATTGCGCGCCTTCATCGTCTCGTAGGTGATGCCGAGCCGTTCTGTGACGCCGACCCGGAAGTTCTCCACCACCACGTCCGCCTTCTCCACCAGCCGCAGGAACAGCTCGCGCCCCTCCTTCGACTTCAGATCGAGGCTCACTGACTTCTTGCCGCGCGCGCGCTTGAGATAGGCGATGCCCACGTCCTCCGGTGCGGCGCGCGTAAAGGACACGCCAGCCGCGCCGAGATAGGGCGGAGCATCGAAGGTGGGGTCGCCCTTGGCCGGGTCGTCGATGCGGATTACCTCGGCGCCGAGCGCGGCGAGGAACAGCGTCGTCTGCGGCCCCGACAGGAAGCGCGAGAGATCGAGCACCCTCACGCCCGAGAGAATGCGGGCCTGCGCCGCATGCGAGTCGATGTCGTCTTGGTCCGGCGATGGCTTCAGCATGGGGTGGCCGCGTTCGAAAGGGAGCCCCGAGCCTCTCGTCTGCGTGTCCTGGTGTCCAATATCGGGCGCGTCCCGTTTGATACGCGGGGCGA
The DNA here is from genome assembly GCF_057364445.1 of Xanthobacter sp. BG11Y11_SDJG. Taxonomy (NCBI): domain Bacteria; kingdom Pseudomonadati; phylum Pseudomonadota; class Alphaproteobacteria; order Hyphomicrobiales; family Xanthobacteraceae; genus Xanthobacter; species Xanthobacter sp. BG11Y11_SDJG. The sequence goes on along the minus strand of NZ_JBNFNU010000004.1, from coordinate 35,052 downwards.
CTTCAAAGGGTGGAGGAGCCGGCTACGAACCACAGCGCGGACCTGCTAGATATCTCCTGCATGAGCATCGAGCTTCGCCACCTCCGCTATTTCGTCGCCGTCGCGGAGGACCTGCATTTCGGGCGCGCCGCAGAGCGGCTTGGCATCTCGCAGCCGCCCTTGAGCCAGCAGATTCTCGCCCTTGAGCGCATCCTCGGCGCGCGCCTGCTGGAACGCACCAACCGGCGTGTTGCGCTCACCGATGCGGGCCGGCTGTTCCTCGCAGAGGCGAAGGAGGTTCTGGCGCGCGTGGACCAGGCCGCCGCCATGGCGGAGCGGGTGCACCGGGGCGAGGCCGGCGAACTGCGCGTCGGGTTCTTCGGGTCGGCGCCGTTCGTCACCGACTTCCAGCGCCTCATCTACACCTTCCGCAACGCCCATCCGGACGTGCACTTGGACCTGAAGGAACTGCCGACCTTTCAGCAGGTGGACGCGCTGCTGGAAGGCCGGCTCGATGTCGGCTTCGTGCGGCCGCTGGAGCCGGCGCCGCAGGCGCTGGCGCTCACCGAGCTCTGCCGGGAGCCGCTGATGGCGGTGATGCGCTCGGACCATCCCCTCGCCCGCAAGCGGGGCGCTCTGCCCATGTCGGCGCTGGCCGGGGAGCCGTTCGTGCTCTATGCGCGCGGCATCGGAACGGGGCTCTATCAGCAGGTGATCGACCTGTGCCGCAACGGCGGCTTCACCCCGCACGTGCGGCAGGAGGCGAGCGCAACGCCGACGATGATGGGCCTCGTCGCCGCAGGCCTCGGCGTGTCGATCCTGCCGGCATCGCTGGAGCGGCTGAAGTTCGACGGCGTGACGTTCCGCCCGCTGGCGGACGAGGGCGCGGTGACGGGCGTGTGCCTGGCGCGGCGCTATGACGACCGCTCTGCCCTTGTTCGCGCCATCTTCAACGCCGCTGAGCGTCTGAAGCGGAGCGGAGGCAAGGACGCGAAGGGCTGACCGGCTACCCCGCCTCCTGCGTGGCCTCTTCAAGGGTCGGATCGCGCACCAGGACCTGCTCGGCATAGAGCCGTGCGATCTCGGCACCGGAGAGGCCGAAAGCCTTCAGAACCTCCTCGTTGTGCTCGCCCAGCCGGCCGGCTTTCGGGCCGTCGTCCGCCGCCCAGGCGGAGAAGCGCATGGGCATGCCGGGCACGTCGAAGCTGCCGATCGCCGGGTCGTGGACGCGCCGAACCGTGCCGCGCTCCTTCAGGTGGGGCTGCGCCACCACCTCGCCGAGCGTGAGCACCGGGGCGGCCGGGACTCGCTCCTGCTCCAGGGTCGCGAGACAGTCCTCGCGAGTGCCGACATGCGCGAGCCAGTCTTCGAGGATGATCTTCAGGGCGTCGTTGTTCGCCTTGCGCAGGCTCGCGGAGGCGAAGCGCTCGTCCTTCAGCAGCTCCGGTCGGCCCATGGCGGCAACCAGCTGCGGCCACTGGTGGGCGAGCGACATCAGCGTGATGTACCGGCCGTCGCCGCAGCGGAAGATGCCTGTCGGGCCGCCGTCCGGATGCTGCGAGCCGGTGCGCTTCGGCTCGTAGGCGCCGCCGCGTAACGCGATGCGCGGTACGCTCGCCTCGTGCATATGGAAGTAGGTGTCGACCAGGGTCGCCTCCACATGCTGGCCCTCGCCGGTGCGCTCGCGGTGGAGCAGCGCCGCGACCACCGAGAGCGCCGCCGAGACCCCGGTCGAGACGTCGCCGATGGCCATCGTGATCATGGCCGGGCTGCCGTCCGGGTCGCCGACCAGTCCGGTGATCCCCGCATAGGCCTGGCCCATATAGTCATAGCCCGGCCTGTCGGCGAGCGGCCCGCTCTGGCCCGCGAGCGAGATCGAGCACATGACGATACGCGGATTGATGGCCTTCAGGTCCTCGTAGGACAGGCCCGCGCGCGCCATCACGCCTGGGGCGAAATTCTCCACCACCACATCGGCCTGGCCTATCATCGTGCGTAGGAGCGCGCGCCCTTGCGGGTGCTTGAAGTCGAGCGCGACGCAGCGCTTCGAGTGATTGTGCTGGAAGAAATAGGTGGAGTGCGGCGCCGCGCCCTTCGGCGCATGCTGCGCCTTCAGGCCCTGCACCCTGGCCCGGTCGCCGAACGGGGCGAGTTCCACCTTCACCACGTCCGCGCCCATCTCCGCCAGCAGCCGGGTGCAGGTCGGGCCGGCGACGAACTGCGTGATGTCGATCACCTTGTAGCCGGTAAGCATTGCGGGGCGCGGATCCATTCCTCGGCTCCTGATGGGCTGTCCCGGGACGAGCGGTTCCCCTGCTTATGAAAGCCGGCGGCTAGGCAGGTCCAATATTCGCGAGGTCTGCTTCAAGTCGCGCGAAGACATGTTGGCAGCCGGATGGCCGCTCCAAGTCGCGTCGCCTATCGAACCAAACCTCGAACGTCTTGGACGCAGTGGCATCCCCTTTCTAGCGTTTCATGGACGGGGGACATTGCCGTGCTCGATCTCTATTTCTGGACTACGCCCAACGGCTACAAGGTCACCATCCAGCTCGAGGAGCTGGGGTGGGCCTACAACGTCGTTCCGATCCACATTGGCAAGGGCGAGCAGTTCGCGCCGGCCTTCCTGAAGATCAGCCCGAACAACAAGATCCCCGCCCTGGTCGACCATGAGGGCCCAGGCGGCGCGCCCTACACGCTGTTCGAGTCGGGCGCGATCATGATGTATCTGGCGGAGAAGAGCGGCTTCCGCTTCATGCCGCAGGACCTGCGCGCGCGCTACGACGTCATCGAGTGGCTGATGTTCCAGATGGCGGGCGTCGGCCCGATGCTGGGGCAGGCGCACCACTTCCGGCGCTATGCGCCGGAAACCATCCCTTACGCAGTGGAGCGCTACACCTCGGAGGCGGCGCGCATCTACCGCGTGCTGGACCGCAGGCTCGGCGAGGTGGAGTACCTCGCTGGCGACTACTCGATCGCGGACATGGCGGTCTATCCCTGGCTGCGCGCCCACGACTGGCAGGGGCAGAAGCTCGAGGACTTCCCCAACATCCAGCGCTGGTATGCCGCAGTGCGTGCGCGCCCGGCAGTGCAGCGCGGCCTCGCGGTGCTCAAAGAGCGCCACGAGCGCAACAAGGCGAAGCCCGAGGGGGCGGCGTGGGACGCGCTTTTCGGCAAGACCCAGTTCTCGGATGACGCCTCTCGCGCCAACGAGCGGCAGGATCAAGCGACCACGCGCTGAACCAGACAAGGGGACGGCTTCTGCCGGCTGTCCCCGCAAAACAATGGCAGGTCAAGTCGGGCTCAGCCCGGGGAGGAAGAGATGAAGAGGTTTCTGCTCGGGGCGGTCGCCGCCGCGACCACCATGCTCCCGCTTGCCGCCGACGCCGGCGCGCAGACATTTCCCGACCGCGCCATAACCATGGTGGTGCCCTATGCCGCCGGCGGGCCGACCGACACCGTGGCACGACTGGTCGCCGACGCGATGAGCCGCAATCTCGGCGGCCGGATCGTGGTGGAGAACATCTCCGGCGCGGGTGGGACGCTGGGCGCCGGGCGCGTGGCGAAGGCCGACCCCAACGGCTACACGCTGCTGCTCAACCACATCGGCCAGGCGACCGCGCCGACGCTCTATCCGAATGCACCATACGATTCCCAGGCCGCCTTCGAGCCCATCGGCCTGATCGCGGACGTGCCCATGACCATGGTCTCGCGCCCCGACCTGCCACCGAAGACGCTCGCCGAGCTGATCGAGTACGCGCGCAAGAACAGGGACAAGATCACCTACGCCAATGCCGGACCCGGCACCGCGTCGCACCTGTGCGGCATGCTGTTCATGGACCTCACCGGCCTCGACGTGACCACCGTGCCTTACAAGGGAACCGGTCCGGCCATGATCGACCTCATCGGCGGCCAGGTGGACTTCATGTGCGACCAGACCACCAACACCACGAGCTACATCCGCGCCGACAAGGTCAAGGTCTATGCCACCACCACCGCCGCGCGCCTGCCCACGCTGCCGCAGGTGCCAAGCGCGGCGGAATCCGGGGTGCCGGACCTCAGGCTCACCATCTGGCACGGCCTCTATGCGCCCAAGGGTACGCCTGCCCCTGTGGTGGCGAAGCTCCAGCAATCGCTGCTCGCGGCCCTTGAGGACCCGCAGATCAAGGAGCGTTTTCAGGAACTGGGGGCTCTCGTGGTGCCGCCCGGCGAGGTGACGCCGGCAGCGCTGAAGGCGAAGCTCGCCGCCGAGACGACTCGCTGGCGCGCCGTGCTCGGATCTGGGCAAGCCTCACGCAACTGAACGCCTGAGCCGTGCTCTCGCTTATGCCTCGCTACGCGATTTCGAGTTCGTCGATTGACGGCAGGGCGCTTCGATTTGGCGGTTCCCCCGTCTCCCGACGTCCACTCGTCGCCTATTCCGGCCCGGTAGCCGGACGAACTCGCCATCGTGATGACGGGTCATTTCGCCTCCGACGAGAGGCAGGATGAGCTGCCGGGGATCGGGCACGGAACGCGGCACCGGCTCCCTCAGGACGGCCAGCGGCAGTTGAACTTCGAGTGCGCCCAGCAGCAGGGGCAGCGAGACAGGGCCCAGTCGCCGCCCGCTGTCTTTGTCCTATGCCTCGAGCTTTCCGGTGTAGCCATCCTGCAGACCAGCGCGCTCATCGACATCGAGCTGGGTGAAGCCGAGCGCCACGCGCCGCGCCTTTAGCGCAGCCATCAGGCTGGCATAGTCCCAGCAGACGGCGAGCGGCTCGACGGTCATTCCCTGCGAACTACCCGCTCGGCCATGGGCATAACGGCGCGGGGGCCGCTGCAGTCTGGGCAGCTGAGCACCACCTTCGCCTTTGCGCTGATCGTGATCTTCCTGTCGCTCGCCGCTTTGTTCAACAGCTTCCGCGATCCGGTCGTGATCCTCCTGTCGGTGCCCATGTCGCTCGCCGGCGCGCTCCTCTTCATCAGCCTCGGCGTCGGCGGAGCCAGCATCAATATCTATACCCAGGTGGGGCTTACCACGCTCATGGGGCTCATCAGCAAGCACGGCATTCTGATGCTGGAGGTGGCTAACGAGCTTCAGCTCGAAGGCAAATCCAAACGCGAGGCCATCATCGCGGCGGCGACGCTCCGCCTGCGGCCGATCCTGATGACCACGGCGGCCATGGTGCTCGGCGTCGTGCCGCTGATCTTCGCGTCCGGCGCCGGCGCCGCCTCGCGCTTCAATTTGGGCCTCGTCATCGCCACCGGCCTCGCCATCGGCACGCTGTCCTATGTTCTGATGGGTCAGACCCACCGCGCCGGCGCGGCGGAAGCGGCCGTTCCGGAATCAGCTCCGGCACAACAGGCCGGGATGTAAGGCCCCGGCCGGCGTGTCCGGGGCGCGTCCCGAGGCTCTACCCTGACGCTGGCGCCGATCGGGTCCGCTTGATGTCACGGGACATCCGGCCGGCCTCGGATCGCGAGGCCCGGTCAGATGCGCCCCTTCCCGCTCCGCGGCACGACACAGCCACGGCGCTCAGCCATAGGTCAGCTCGGCAATTCGCGTTAGATGGTGCGGACCGCAGGATCCTCCAGCCACGGCGCCCGGCGCCGACGAGGCGCCATCGGCACCACCGGCCCCGACCAGCGCTTAGCTGAGGAAGGCGGACGGCGCGCCGGTCAGGCGACCCCCCTGCTGCGCGGGAACAGGCGCGCGGCCGCATCCAGCAGATCGTGGTGCAGGAACGGCTTCTGAAGCACCGCCACGGAGCGGAACGCACTCGGCAGGTTGGCGCGGTCATAGCCGCTGACGAACAGGAACGGCACCTTGCGCCGCGCCAGCGCCTCGGCGACTTCGCCCACCGGCTCGCCGCGCAGATTGCCATCAAGGAAGGCCCCGTCCAGGGGCACGCTCTCGATGATTTCGAGCGCCTGGGCGCAGGTGCCCGCATGGCCGACGATCTGCGCGCCGGCATCCTCCAGCACGCTCGCCAGCTCCAGCGCGACGAGGGGCTCGTCCTCGATCACCACGAAGCGGCACCCGGCGAGCCGGCGGTCGGCCCGCCCGGGTCGCCGGGACCTCAGGCGGCTCATCGACCCGCGGGGGCTGGAGCGCGGCGGGCGACGGCTCGCGAGGAAGCGGCAGCCGGATGTGCCAGGAGATGCCGGACGGGCCGATGCTCAGCCGCGCATCGCCCCCTTCCGCCCGCGCGCCCTGCTCCACCAAGGTGGTGCCGAAGCCGCGGCGCGAGAAGGCCTTGGGCGGCGGCGCCCCGCTCTCCACCCAGTCGAAAACGAGCCGCTCGTCCTCCGCGCGCCAGGCGATGTCGACCCGCCCGGCCTCGCACGAGAAGGCGCCATACTTGGTGGCGTTGGTGCCAAGCTCGTGCACGATCATGGCGAGATGCAGCGCGAGCTGGGGCGGCAGCATTACGGCGGGACCGCACGCGGACATCCGCTCGGGATCGAACGCGCCGAGGCGCAGCTGGTCGTCGATCAGTTCGGAGACGCTCGCACCGTGCCAGCCGGACGAGCTGAGCAAAGAATGGGCGCGCGAGAGCGCCTGGATGCGGCTCGAGAAGGTGCGGGCGAACTCCGCCCCGTCGGCGGAATGGCGCAGGGTCTGGGTGGCGATGGCCTGCACCGTGGCGAGCGTGTTCTTCACCCGATGGTTCAGCTCGCCGATCAGCAGGCGCTGGGTCTCTTCCGCGTGGCGGCGCTCGGTGATGTCGAGGATCTGCGCGTTCAGCGAGGTCAGCCGGCCCCAGCGGTCCAGCAGCACCGACAGGCACCATTCGCATTCCGCCCGCGCGCCGTCGGCGCGCCGTGCGGCGGCGAGATGGACCTTGCGGGGACTGCGGCTGGCCGCGAGTTCGGCCGCCATGCCGGCGATGGTGGCGGCATCGGCCTCGCAGATCCAGCCCGTCTCGGCGGGCGTCCGGCCGAGCATGTCGCGCGCCCGGAACCCGAACATGCGCTCGGCGCCCTTCGACCATACGGTGACGCGCAGGTCGGCGTCGAACTCCACCACCGCCAGCGGAGCGTTATCCCGATGGGCCTGGAGCCGCTCGAGCGCGGCGGACAGGAGATCGGCCGACCGCGCCAGCTCGTCGCGCTGGCGTGCCAGATCCTGGCGCTGGCGCGCGAGCTCGAAGAACACGTTGGCCTTGGTGCGGAGCATCAGAGGGTCGACGGGCTTCAGGAGATAGTCGACGGCGCCGGTCTCGTAGCCGCGGAAGCGGCGATGCTCGTCGGTGGCGACGGCGGTGAGGAAGATGATGGGGATGGCGCTGGTCCGCTCGGTGCTGCGCAGGATCTCCGCCAGCTCGAAGCCGTCCATTTCCGGCATCTGCACGTCGAGCAGCAGCAGCGCAAATTCATGCTGAAGCAGCAGTTCCAGCGCTTCGGCGCCGCTGGAGGCCATGATCAGCTCGAGCCCCTCCCGGCGCAGAAGGGCCTCGAGCGCGATCCGGTTGGTTTCCAGATCGTCGACGATCAGGAACTTGATCGGCTCAGGCGAGGACATGAGCCACCTCCCGCGCCGCGTCGGCGGTCATCCGGTGACGGTAGATGCGCTCCGAGGGGGCGAATCGACGAATGCCTGGGACCAGCGGGAAAAGCGCAGCGTCTCGCGCGGCCCAAGGCCGAGGAAGCCGCCGTGCACCAGGGCGTCGCGGAACAGGCCGAGGGCCCGATCCTGGAGCGGCCGGTCGAAATAGATCAGCACGTTGCGGCAGGAGACGAAGTGAATCTCCGAGAACACCTCGTCGTTGGCAAGATTGTGCGAGGTGAACACCACCCGATCCCTGAGGCTCTTGTCGAACACCATGCGGCCGTAGCCGGCGGTGTAGTAGTCCGAGAGCGAGGACTTCCCGCCCGAGGCGCGGTGGCTCTGCGTGAACTGCACCACCCGCTCCAGGTCATAGACCCCGGCCTCGGCTCTGTGAAGCGCCACGGGATTGATGTCGGTGGCATAGATGACGGCCTTGCCTTCGAGCCCCTCCTCCCGCAGCAGAATGGCCAGGGAATAGACCTCCTCGCCGCTGGCGCAGCCGGCGATCCAGATCTTCACGGAGGGATAGGTGCGCAGATGCGGCACCACGGTCTCGCGGATGGCGCGGAAATAGGACGGGTCGCGGAACAGCTCGCTGACCTGCACGGTGAGGATGTCCAGAAGCCGGGGCAGAAGCTCCGGCTCGTGGAGGATGCGGCCCTGGAGCTCCGTCAGCGTGGCGCAGCCGAACTCCTGCCGCGCGCGCTCGAGACGCCGGGCCATGGACGAGGCGGAATAGCCCCGGAAGTCGTAGTGATGGCGGCGGAAGATCGCCTCCAGCACCAGATGCTGCTCGATGTCGGCGGTGGTCTGCGTCACCTCCGGTTCCTCGTCTGTGTCGGGGACAAGGGCATCGCTCCGCGCCACTGCGTCCGCTCGGTTCATTTCGGCATCCACACGCGCACGAGGGACAAGAGCTTGTCCACGTCGAACGGCTTGGCAAGATAGTCGTTGGCGCCGGCCGCCAGGCACTGCTCCTGGTCGCTCACCATCGCCTTGGCGGTGAGCATGATGACGGGCGTGTTGCGCCAGCGCTGGCGGGTGCGGATCTCCCGGGTGGCGGCGAGGCCGTCCAGCTCCGGCATCATCACGTCCATCAGGATGATGTCGCACGCCGCCACCTCGCCGCGCTCCATCCGCTCGAGCGCGGCGAGCGCCTCGCGGCCATTGCGGGTGATGTCCAGGTGGGCGCCGTGGGGCTCGAAGATGGAGGTGAGCGCATAAACGTTGCGCACGTCGTCCTCGGCGATCAGGATGCGCCGGCCCTCCAGCGTCGAGTCCCGGTTGAGCGAGAGCGCCAGCATGCGCTGCTTCTCCCGCGGCAACTCGGCCACCACCTGGTGCAGGAACAGCGTCACCTCATCCAGGAGGCGCTCCGGCGACTTCGCCCCCTTGATGATGACGGATTTGGAATAGCGGCGCAGCCGCAGCTCCTCCTCCTGCGAGAGATCGCGTCCGGTGTAGACGATGACCGGCGGAAACGAATACGCGTCGTCATTGGCGAGAAGCTCGAGCACGTCGAAGCCGGACGCGTCGGGCAGGCTGAGGTCCAGCACCACGCAGTCGAAGGTCTGGGCGCCGAGCCGCTCCAGCGCGGCGGCCGCGGTGCCGACGCCCTCCACCTCCACGTCGCGCGTGGCGAGAAGCGCCTTCATGCTCTCCAGTTGCCGGTCGTTATCCTCCACCACCAGCACGCGGCGCAGCCGCTGCGACAGGCGCTTCTCCATCCCTTCGAGCGCGCCGACCAGTTCGTCGCGGCGCACCGGCTTCAGCATGTAGCCGATAGCCCCCAGAGAAAGGGCGGTGTTGGTGTAGTCGCTGACCGAGACCACGTGCACCGGGATATGCCGGGTCTTGGGATCGTGCTTCAGCCGGTCGAGCACCGAAAGGCCGGTGTGGTCGGGCAGGCCGATGTCGAGAATGACCGCATCGGGCAGATAGGTGCGCGCCAGCTCGACGCCCTCGTCCGCACTGTGGGCGACCAGGCACTGGAAGCGCACTTCATGGATGAGGTCGCACAGGATGCGCGCGAAGGCCTCATCGTCTTCCACCACCAGGATGGTGCGGCGTTCCGCGTCGAGGCCGTCGCGATCGTCCCACAGGCCGCGCGGACGGGGCGCGGGCGGCTCGGCTTTGGGATCCGCAGCAGGCGACGCAGCCGGCGCCGCCTCGACGACAACGGCGCCGGACCGCGGCTCCACCCGATCAGCGTCGTACCGCTCGGGAATGATCAGCGTGAAGGTGCTGCCCTCGCCCGGAGCGCTGTCCAGCTCCACCGACCCGCCCAGCAGCCGCGCCAGTTCGCGCGCGATGGACAGGCCGAGGCCGGTGCCGCCGTACTTGCGGTCGATGGTGCCGTCCGCCTGCCGGAACGCCTCGAAGATGAGCCCGTGCTGCTCGGGGGCGATGCCGATGCCGGTGTCGCGCACCGAGAAGGCCACAAGGCCGTGCGGCCGCCGCACCAGGCTGAGCACCACCTCCCCGGCATCGGTGAACTTGATGGCGTTGGACAGGAAGTTGCGCAGGATTTGCTCGAGGCGGACACTGTCGGTCTCGATCTCGCCGGGGGCGTCGGCGGCCGTCTGGGTGCGGAAGACGAGCCCCTTCTGCTGCGTCTGGGCCTGGAAGGAGGACGCCAGCTTGTGCATCAGCGACGGCACGCGCACCGGCGCCGCATGGACCTCCACGTGCCCCGCCTCGATCTTCGAGATGTCGAGGATGTCGTTGATGAGGGTCAGCAGGTCGTTGCCGGAACTCTCGATGGTCTGGGCATATTTGATCTGCTCGGCGGACAGGTTGCCGTCGCGATTGTCCGCCAGGAGGCGGGACAGGATCAGCAGCGAATTCAGCGGCGTGCGCAATTCGTGGGACATGTTGGCCACGAATTCCGACTTGTAGTGGTTCGCCTGGGCGAGGTCGCGGGCGTGCGCCTGCAGATCCTTCTGCGCCCGCGTGAGGTCGTCCCGCTGCACCTCGAGCTGGCGGGCCTGCTCCTCGAGCTGGGCATTGGTCTGCTCAAGCTCGGCCTGCTGTCGCTCCAGGCGCTCCTGCGATTCCGTCAGCGAGCGGCTCTGCTCCTCCAGTTCCTCGTTGGCGCTGCGCAGCGCGTCGCTCTGCGCCTGCAGCTCTTCCGACTGGCGCTGTGTCTCCTCCACGAGATCCTGCAGCCGGTGGCGATAGCGGGCCGAACGGATGGCGATGGCCACCGAATGCGCGAGCCGCTCCAGGAGCATGAGCTCGTCTGGCCCAACCTGTCGGGCAAAGCCGAACTCCAGCACCGCCTTCAGCAGCCCGTCGGCTTCGGCGGGGACGATCAGCAGACTGGCCGGCGCGCGCGCCCGAGGCTGGAACCATAGGAAATATACCCCTCCGGCACCTGGCGGACGAGGAAAGAGCGCCGGTCACGCGCCGCCTGGCCGATCAGGCCCTCCCCCAATTTGAGGCTGCTCGGCGCCGCCTCCGGATCGGGCAAGGCGTAGGTCGCGCCCCGGGTGAGCGCATCCGCCTGCACCAGATAGAGCGCGGCCACCTGGGCGTTGAGATACTCGGCCAGGAAGGTCGTGACGCGCTCGCTCAGCTGGTCGAGCGTCACCTCGCCGGACATGCGTGCGGCAAGGCCGGCCTGCGCCGACTGGAACCATTCCTGGCGTTCCAGCGTCACCTTGCTGGATATGAAGTAGTAGCCGGTCGCGGCGATGATCCAGGCGGTGCCGAGGCCAAGCAAGCGGTTGGTGAGCGCCAGCAGGGGATCGACCCCTCGCGGGGGCGCGTAGACCAGACCGCCGGAGATGAGCAGCGTGACGAGAGCGGCGATGGCGAGCGGCAGATGCCGGCTGCGCCCCAGATAGGCCAGGGCCACCGGTAGCACGTAGATTACCCACACGGCCGCGCCGATCGGCTTCAGGATATCGGCGACCAGCGTGCATAACGTGAGGGCGACGAGCAGGGCGGAAAGGATGAGGTCGGACTTACTGGATCGCACGCCAGCCATTGAAATGCCTTCCGCACCAAAATCGAACGACGCAACGCCCTCGGCCTTCCGCATGATCGCCCCCGATGAAATGAAGGGCAACGCGCTCCCCATGACGCAGGGCACGCCGCTCCCTGGCGCGCCCGGCCGACCGAAGACCGATTGAGATCAATGAGGCATAGACCGATCCGAAGGCCGAAACGCCGCGCACGGCGTCTGGTTCCAGGCGGGAGGAATTTTTTTCGCGCAGATTTGCATCGGTGCGGCCGGGACGGGGCGACAGCGCGGCAACATCCTGGGCCCCCCACTTTGGGGCCGGCTTCAGTTGCTCCGCCGCGTGCGCGATCTGGAAGCAGGCGTTTTCGGCCGCCTGAGGGATGAGACGGGAGCGCCTGAAGCCCAAGCGCGCCATCGCTTCCAAGGCGCAGCTTCCGGCAGTTCCGTTCGAGCATCGGCCCGAGCGGCGCGCCCCCAGGATGGTTCCGACGGCGCTGCCGGGCCACATGGCGTTCCCGGTGGAGGATGGCGCCGTCCGGTGATCGGGCCGGGCAGGAATGGCCTCCCAAGAGGGCGATCACTGCCCCTGCCGGGCCTCACCGAGGAACGCCAATGTCCGTTCCCGGCTGCGGGACCGGCCCCATATGGGGCGAGCGCGAGCCCACGGAAATCCTGGAGTTCGACAGCGACCCACAGCCAGCGACCGTTGCCAGCATAACGGCAATCATCGCCACTTTCCCGATCTTGCGCATCCCGGTCCCCTGAGTTTGGTCATGCAACCACAGCGTAGCAGCCCTTGCGGAATACGCTACCAGAAGAGCATGACACGCTGCGTGGCACGTTGCTCCTGATTAAGGCTCACGCATTTGGAGGACGGTATCCGACCAGATTGCCTTGCAAGCTGGTCGGCACCTGCTCTGACCCGCGCTGCGGGCGCCGGCTTGGTCCTATTGCCCGATCAGATGGCGGCATCCGCTTTCGGCAGCCGGGATGAACAGTCCATCGCTGGGCAGCGTGGCGAGGAGCTTGTACATGTCTGCCGGGCCCTTGGATTCGGCCGGCGATTTCACCTCGAACACATGCATGTCGGACACCACGCGCCCATTCGCCTGGATCTTCGGGTTCTGGATGATGTTCCCGGTGATGGGCATGGCGCGCATCTTGGTGGCGATGACCGTCGGATCGTCGGTCTTCGCGTCTGCCACAGCCTTCAGATAGTGCGTGGTGGCCACATAGGCGAGCGCATGGCCCATGGTCGGCACCTTGCCGCCATTGCGCTCCATGAAGCGCTTCGACCAGGCGCGGGTCTCGGGATTGAGGTCCCAGTAGAAGTTGGCGGCGAGGCGCAGGCCCTGGGCCGCATCGAGCCCGAGCGCGGTCACATTGTTCTCGAACACCAGCATGGTGGCGAGCTTCGCCTTGACGCCGAACTCCCTGGACTGCTTCACGGTGTTGACGAGGTCGGGACCGGCATTTGCGACGCCGATCACGTTCGCACCCGAGGACTCCGCCGCCAGCAGAGGCGACGACAGATCGACCGCGTTCAGCGGATGCTTCACCTCGCCCAGCACCTGCCCGCCGGCGGCCTTCACAGCCTTGCCCGCATCGTTCGCGAGCGTCTGGCCGAAGACGTAATCGGCGACGATGAAGAACCAGCGATTGCCGCCGGTTTCCACCACGCCCCGCGCCACCGAGCGGGCCAGCTCGGCGGTTGAGGGGGCCCACTGGGTCCCATAGGGCGAGCACTGGTCACCGGAAAAATTGGGCGCGTAGCCGCCGCTGACCAGTGTCGTGATGCCGCGCTCGCGCGCGATCGCCTGCACCGCGAGACCCACCGAGCTCGACCCGCCCGGCAGGAGAACCTTCACGCCGCGCGTGTCGATGAACTGGCGCGCCTGGGTGGAGCCGATGTCGGGCTTGCCCTGGTGGTCGGCTTGGATGACCTCGATCTTGCGCCCCAGCACGGAGCCGCCGAAATCCTCGACCGCCATGGTGGTGGCGAGCACGGTGCCCGGCCCGCCGTTTCCGGAATAGGTGCCGGACATGTCGTCGATGACGCCGATGCGGAAGGGCTCGTCCGCGGCGCTCGCCGCCCCCATGATGGCCAGTGAAAGCGCGGCAACCCACGCTGACTTCACGCGAAATCTGCTCATTTTTGTTCCTCCCTTTCGTCTTGATTTTGACCGCAGGGCCTTTGCCGGTCCGGCGGGCGTCTGGTGGCGCTCACGTCATGCGCGCAGGTCCGGTCAGCCGAGGGTGAACGGGTTGCGCACCGCCGGCGTCGGATTGATGAAAACGCTCTTGGGCTCCAGATACTCCATGATCGCGGCGGCGCCGTTCTCCCGCCCGATGCCGGAAGCCTTGACGCCGCCGAACGGCGCGAGATAGCTCACCACGCGGTAGGCATTGACCCACACTGTTCCCGCATGCAGCCGCTTGGGCATGTGAAGTGCGCGCGCCATGTCGCGGGTCCAGATCGCCGCCGCCAGGCCGTACCGGCTGTCATTGGCGAGGCGGATGGCCTCCTCGTCGGTCTCGAACCGGATGACCGACAGGACCGGCCCGAAGACCTCCTCCTGGGCGATGCGCATGTCGTTCGTCACGTCGACGAAGACGGTGGGCTCGACGAAATAGCCACTCTCGCATCCCGCCCGCAGGGATCGCGTCCCGCCCAGCACGCAGCGCGCGCCTTCGGCCTTCGCCACGTCGATATAGTGCAGCACTTTCCTGAGCTGCGGCTCGGTCGCCACCGGCCCCATCTCGGTGGCCGGGTCGCGCGGGTCGCCGATCTTCACCTGCTTCATGCGGGCGAGGATCCGCTCCACCACGGCGTCGTGCACGGAGGCGTGCACGAGCAGGCGCGAGCCGGCCATGCAGGTCTGTCCCGCCGCGGCGAAGATGCCGGAAATGACGCCGTTCGCCGCGGCATCGATGTCGGCATCTGCGAAGATGATGTTCGCCGACTTGCCACCAAGCTCCAGCGATACGCGCTTGAAGTCGCGCCCGGCGGCCTCCGCGATCTTCGCGCCGCCGGCATCGGAACCGGTGAAGGCGATCCGTCGCACCAGCGGGTGGTCGACGATGGCCTTGCCGGCCTCCTCGCCGAAGCCGGTGACGACGTTGAGCACGCCCTTCGGAACGCCGGCCTGTTCGAACAACCGTGCGAGCCCCAGCATGGAGGCGGAAGCGAACTCGGACGGCTTGACGACGATGGTGTTGCCGGCGGCCAGCGCCGGGGCGATCTTCCACACGGTCAGCAGCAGGGGCGAATTCCACGGGGTGATCGCGCCCACCACGCCAACCGGCTCGTGGACCACGTAGTGGAACAGTCCAGGCTTGTCGATCGGCGTGACCGATCCCTCGATCTTGTCGGCGAGGCCGCCATAATACTGGAACCAGCGCGGCAGGTAGCGCATCTGCCCCAGCATCTCCAGCATCAGTTTGCCGTTGTCCCGCACCTCCAGCTCGGCGAGATGCTCGGCATTCGCGGCGATGAGGTCGGCGAGGCGATACAGCAGCAGCCCGCGGTCGGATGCGCTCATTGCCGGCCACGGGCCGCTGGTGAAAGCGGCATGGGCGGCCTCGACCGCGGCGGCCACATCCTCTGCACCGGCGCGCGGCAGCAGCGCCCACGGGCGGTCCGTACAGGGGTCGCGGGTCTCGAACCAGCGGCCGGACGCCGCCGCGCGCCAGGTGCCGTCGATATACATTTCAAGCCGGCGAAGCTCCGCGCCGCCGGCTGCCTCTTCCTCGTGCGTCGGGCGGGGGATGGTGCTGGCCTCGTTCATGGGGTCACTCCGTCTTGGCACGCAGATGTGGGCCCGCGGCCCTCTTGCGTGCGGTGTTTTTCCGGATTGGCATGGGCGATGGGCCGCCCGGCCCGCAGCGCCGCCCGCACCTGCACAGCGGTGGCCGCCAGGCGCGTGGCATCGACCCCGTGGCGAAAGCCCTCGGCGTCGAGCATCGCCACGAGGCGCTCGGTGTCGAGGTTGCCGGCGGCACCGGGGGAATAGGGGCACCCGCCGAGGCCGGCGACGGCGCTGTCCACGGTTCTCACCCCCAGATCGAGGCACGCACGGGTGTTGTCGAGCGCGCGGCCGCCTGTGTCGTGGAAATGGACCGCGACGGATGGTGCGGAGATGGCCGCAATGGCGGCCTGCGCCATCGCCGCGGCGCGCTCGGGCGTGCCGCGGCCGGTGGTGTCGCAGACCGACACCTCGTAGCAGCCAAGCTCCATGAGCCGATAGGCGAGGTCGGCCGTCACCCGTGGTGCGACCCAGCCCTCGTAGGGGCAATGCAGGGCGCAGGAGACGTAGCCGCGCACCCTGACCCCTTCTGCGACCGCGGCCCGCGCCACCGCTGCGAAGCGCGCGAACGTCTCCTCCCGCCCGCCATTGAGATTGGCCCGCGCGAAGCCCTCCGTGGCGGCGGCGAACAGGGCGATGCAGCCGGCACCGGCCGCGCGGGCCAGCGCGAAGCCCTTCAGGTTCGGCACCAGCACCGGAAGGCTCACCCCCTTAAGGTCGCGGGTCGCCTGCAGAACCTCGGCCGTCCCGTCCATCTGCGGGACCCACCTGGGCGACACGAAGCTGCCCGCCTCGATGGTGGCAAGCCCCGCCTGGGCAAGATCGGCGATCAGCGCCGCTCGCTGCGCGGCAGACAGGACGACCGGCTCGTTCTGGAGGCCGTCGCGCGGGCCGACCTCCACGATTCGAACGAAGGCCGGCGTCTCCGTGATGTGTCCGGCGGTCGCCATGGTCAGATCACGCCTTCGGCCGCGAGGCGGTCGAGGCTGGCGGCATCAAGGCCGAGGGTGCCGGCCAGGATGTCGCGCGTGTGGGCGCCCACCTCGGGGCCGGCCCAGCGGATCGTGCCGGGTGTTCCGTCGAGCTTGGGCACGGGCCCCTGCATGGTCACCGAGCCAAAGGAAACGTCCGGCACCTCGACGATGGCGCCCCGGGCGCGGAAATGCGGATCCGACACCACCGCGGCGGCGTCGTTGACCGGGCCGGCGGGAATGCCGTGCCGGTCCATCAGGGCGATGATTTCATCCCGTGGACGGCCCTTCGTCCATGCGCCGATGATGGTGTCGAGCTCGGCCTGCCGGTCGCCGCGGGCTTCGTGGGTGGCAAAGGCGGGATCGTCGGCAAGGCCCGGCCGCCCCATGGCCTCGCAGAGCTGGCGGAACAGGCCATCGGCATTGGCGGCGATCACCACCTCGCCGCCCTCGGCGGTGGGGTATACGTTGGAGGGCGCGATCTTGGGCAGGATCGGCCCGGAGCGGGTCCGCACGGCACCGGTCGCCGCCTGTTCCGACAGGATGCTCTCCATCACGCCGAGGACCGCCTCGGCGATGGAGACGTCGATGGTCTGGCCGGCGCCGGCGCGCTGCCCGCGAGCGACGACCGCCGTCAGCACGCCGATGGCGGCATAAAGGCCGGCGAGGGAATCGCCGATCGAGATGCCGACGCGGGTGGACGGTCGGTCCGGATATCCGGTGAGGGTGCGCAGCCCCGCCATCGCCTCGGCCACGGCCCCGAAGCCGGCCTTCTCGCTGTAGGGGCCGGTCTGGCCGAAGCCCGACACCCGGGCGACGATGAGGCTCGGATTGTCGCGCCGCAGGTCCTCGGGCGCGAGCCCCCACCCCTCCAGCGTGCCGGGGCGAAAATTCTCGATCAGCACGTCGGCCTCGGCGACCAGCCGACGCAGGATGTCGCGGCCGTCGGGCTTGCGCAGGTCGAGGCTGAGGCTGCGCTTGTTGCGTCCGATCACCGGCCACCACAGGGACTTGCCGTTGGACGTGCGCGCCGCTCCCCAGGTGCGCATGGCGTCACCGCGTCCAGGGGGCTCGACCTTGATCACGTCCATACCGAGGTCGGCCAGGATCTGGCCGCAGAACGGGCCGGCGATGAAGGCCCCGACCTCGATCGCCCTCAAATGCGACAAGGCACCCGCAGGCGCTGACATGGAGGCCTCCCACCCATCGACAAGGTCGATCAGCCGTGAGGACGTCTCGCGCGTTCTTCAGGCTGCCGGGAGCCCTTCTAACATGACAAATTCTGCGATGGAAGAAAAAATCTTCTATGATAGAATTTCATGCGTGGGCCGGACATGTCCAAGCGGTGCTCCGGCGCGTCCGTTCAAATCAGCGGCTTGCGGATTATGACAACATAATATTGGCAGACGATATCCCCTGCATTGCGCAGGATATAGGGTCTATTCAATTCGAAATGGAACGTGTCCCCCGTCTGGATCAAATAGGTCTCGTCGCCGATTTCCACCATCAGCTCGCCGGAATGGACGATAATGTACTTTTCGGTCGGCGCGGTATAGGCCGGCAGGATGCCGGATGATTGTCCAGGGGGGATCACATGCAGGAGGATTTCCACCCCGGTCTCGTCGTGTGCAGGCGACAGGACGCTGCGCTCGAAACCCGTGTCGGGGTCGACATAGGTGATGCGCTCGCCGCGCCGTGCGATGCGCACCTTGGCCCCGTCCGGCTGTGACCCGAGGAGGGAGGAGAGACTGACATCGAGCCCGGTCGCGATGCCCACCGCGATGGACAAAGAGGGGGACTTTTCCGCGCGCTCCACCTTCGACAGCATGGCGCGGCTCACGCCGGAGCGGGAAGACAGGTCCTCCAGGGTCAGGCCGAGTTCCTGGCGCAGCCGGCGTATCCTGGGGCCGAGATCGGCCATGACCGGCGCGACGCTCGGGGACTTGCCGCGGGCATCGAGGGCAACACGCGCAGCGGACGGGAGGGGGGCCTTCGTCGCTTGAGCTAAACTGTTCTGCGTCCTGGTCTTTCGCATCTGCCACTCGATCACGGAGCCGAACCACGCCATCGGGATTGCACCATCGGCAGGTCGATACGGTGTAGCGCGAGAGCAATCTCCATTGCTAGCCCATCCCCTTGTTCGCGCTCCCGAACCGGCGCCGCGAGATCATGAGGCTTGAGCGCGATCTTCGCTCTGGGGGACCCGCATCGCGAGGTTCGCCAGCGCCATGTCCGTCAGCGCCATGTAGGCACGCTCCCTTTGTAGGCATCGAGACGCGTGCAAACTTGGCTACATGCCTCGCCATCCTGAACGCTGGAGGGGCCAACGGCTGAGCGCAAGCCTCTCCACCGCCCGGCCTGCGACGGCGCGGCGGCCCTCTCCGCCGGCGCCACCGCTTCGGCGGTGATGTTCCCGGCGCAGTGTGCGCCACGCCCCGGTCTGGATTCCCTTGACGGCTCAATCTGCGCGCTCGCGAACATGGCGGCCCTTGTGCGGGACGACAAAGAAGACGCCATGGCGGGACCGGGCGACACCGTCATGGTGTCGGAGGCCACGCATTGGGGCCTTCTTCAGGTTCTCGACCGCGTGCGCGACCTTAAGGACGAGTTGTACAGCCTCCTCGAAGCAAGGAATGGAGCCGCCTGATGCCCAAGCGCGCCCTCGCTCCCAAGCCGCAGCTTCCGGCCGTCCCGTTGGAGCATCAGCCCAAGCTGGGCGCCCTCATGATGTTCCCGACGCTCCCGCCGGACCACATGACGTTCCTGGTGGAAGATGACAACTCGGCGAGCCGCCCAGGACCGTCAGCATCAGCCGGCCATGGGGCGTCGTGGTGTCTGCCCAAGCGTCGGAGAGGGATCGAAAGGCCGCGCCCTTCTCCCCCACCTCCGCCAGCACGTTCGGCAGATCCCGCGTCGACCGTGCCAGGCGATCGAGCCGGACCACCACAAGTACGTCGACGTCAGACAGGCTTGCAACGCAGCGGCGCAGCTCGCGGCGATCGGTCTTGGCACCACTCGCCGTCTCGGCGAAGATCTTTTGGCAGCCTGTGGATTTGAGGTATTCGATCTGTCTTTCGAGCGCCTGTCCATCAGTTGATACGCGTGCATAGCCAACGATCATTTGCACATTATGAGACTAATAAATGAGATAATCAAGTCATTGAAAACAATGCGCCTCAAAATGTCTCAAATATTTTGATTTTTGAGACAGACATGATGGCAAAGTGAGCTTTTGTGGTAAACCGATTGCCCTGAATGGTCAGTTTTCTGATGGCATCAAGCTCTACTTCTGTTGGTCATGCGGAGGGAGGGCGGGCTGATGAGGGGCCAGCCGACCATAGGCACGAGGCGCTGCTATACCAGTTCAACCTGAAATCGCACGTTAAGCTAAGTTCGTGATCCGGATGTCGCTCATCGGCTCGTGCGCAGGCGTCTGCGCCAAGCGTAGCTCGGTTCGCGCTGGGCAACCTCGCCGACTCTGTTCTTCGTGTGCTGACCGGCTGAAACGGCCTGTGCGACACTCGGCGGGCTACATACCGAGATAAGAGGAGGCTACTTCGGGATTGGTCAGAAGATCACTCGCGCGCCCGGCGATCTCGATGCTTCCGGTTTCCAGCACATAGCCGCGATCGGCGATGGAGAGAGCTGCCGAAACGTTCTGCTCGACCAGCAGGATGGTGAGCCCGCTCCGCTTCAGCTCAACGATGGTCGCCATCACCTGATCGATGAGCAGGGGCGCAAGGCCCATGCTGGGCTCGTCCAGAAGGAGCAGGCGCGGGCTGCCCATCAGCGCCCGGCCGATGGCGAGCATCTGCTGCTGCCCGCCCGAAAGCCCGCCGGCAACCGAAGCGCGCCGCTCCGCCAGCACCGGGAACAGGGCGAAGACCCGCTCCAGGTCCCGAGCGATGGCGGCGCCATCGGACCGCCGCCAGGCGCCCAGCCGCAGGTTGTCCTCAACCGAGAGCGCGGTGAAGATCTGCCGGCCCTCCGGAACCTGCGCGATGCCCCGTTCCACCCGCCGGTGCGGAGGCACGAGATCGAGCCGCTCGCCCTCGAAGCGGATCGCGCCGCCGGTGAGCGGGCATATGCCGGAAATGGCGCGCAGCAGCGTGGTCTTGCCGGCTCCGTTGGCACCGAGCAGTGTCACGATTTCGCCCTGCTCGACCGTCAGGCAGACCGAGTGGAGCACTTCGACGCGGCCATAGGCGCAGCAGACGCGATCGATCTCAAGCAACGTGGGCCTCCCGCGTTCCGTGCTGGCCGAGATAGGCCGCCTGAACCCGGCTGTCGCCGCGCACCACCGATGGCGGCCCGAGGCACAGCGCCCGGCCCTGCTCCAGCACCAGGATGCGGTCGGAGATGCGCATCACGAGCTTCATGTCATGTTCGACCAGAACGACGGTGATGCCGGCGCCGGCGATCTTGCGGATGATCTCCGAGATCTGGGCGGTCTCGGTGCCGTTGCAGCCGGCTGCCGGCTCGTCGAGCAGCAGCAGTTCCGGCTCGCTCGCGAGGGCGCGGGCGATCTCCAGGCGCTTGAGCGCGCCGTAGGACAGGCCGCCGGCGGACCGCTCGGCAAGGTCGGCCAAGCCGACGAAATCGAGCTTCTCCCTGGCCTCCGCCGCGCTCCGCGCGTTCTCCCGGCCCACGCTGCGAAGGCCCAGTATGTGCGACAGGGCGCCGGTGCGCTCGTGCCGGTGGCGGCCGGCCATCACGTTCTCCAGGGCGCTCATGCCGAAGAACACCTGGAGGTTTTGGAACGTCCGGCACAGGCCGCGGCGCGCGAGCCTCTCCGGAGGGCGCCCGGTGACGTCCTCGTCCTTGAGCATCACCCGGCCCTGCGACGGCAGATAGAGCCCGGATATGATGTTGAAGAAGGTGGTCTTGCCGGCGCCGTTGGGGCCGATGATGGACAGGATCTCACCGCTCTCCACCGCCAGCGAGACGCCGCTCACGGCCTTGATGCCTCCGAACGAGATGGAGATGTCCTCAGCTCGCAGCAGGATGCTCATGCGGTGCGCTCCCGGAAGCGCGCGGTCAGCGCCGGCACGAGGCCCTGGCGCAGCGCGATCATGCAGCCCATCATCACGAGGCCGAGGATCATATGCTCGTAGTCGTGGAACACGGTGAGCGCCTGGGGCAGGATGACCAGGATGGCGGCCCCCGCCACCGGGCCGAGCACCGCTCCCGTGCCCCCCAGCACCACCATGGTGATCAGCTCGATGGAGCGCAGGAAGCCGGAGGTGGCATCGGGCGTGATGTGCCCGTTGACGAAAGCGAGCAGCGAGCCCGCCACGGCGGCATAGGCCGCCGAGAGCACGAAGACGAACAGTTTCTGCCGCGCCACGTCGATGCCCACCACCCGCGCGGCGACCTCGCTGTCGCGGATCGCGCGCAGTGCGCGGCCGGTCGGGCTGAAGGTCAGATTGATGGCGACGACCATGCCGACGACCAGTGCCACGCCGCAGACATAGTACCAAGTCTGCACGCCGCGCACCGGCGCATCGAACAGGACCAGGCGCGGCACGCCCATGCCGTCAGGTCCGCCCGTCCACTGCGCCTCATTGGTGAGCACCATCGAGATCAGCAGGCCGCAGCCGAGCGTCGCCACGGCCAGATAATAGCCCTTCAGCTTCAGGATCGGCCGGCCCATCAGATAGGCCAGAAGGCACGAGAGCGCGACGCCGGCAAGGGCGGATGGGATGGCCGGCACACCAAGATGCGTCGGTCCGATCGCGACCGCATAGGCACCGACGCCCATGAAGCCGGCATGGCCGAGGCTGACCTGCCCGGCAAGCCCCAGCAAAAGGTTGAGGCCCATGGCGGCGAGCGCGAACACGAACACCATGCTTGCCACCCTCAGATAGTAGGTGGACGGCAATACATAAGGCAGCGCCAGCATCGCCGCGAGCATCAGGAATGCCGGCAGGTAGCGGGAGCGCAGCATGCGGTTCAGCATCGTCATACCCTCTCGAGCGCGGCGCCGCCGAGCAGCCCCGGGGCGCAGCAGCAGCACGGCCAGCAGGATCACGAAAGCGATGGCGTCCTTGTATTGCGAGGAGATCAGGCCGGCGCCGAACGATTCCGCAAGGCCCAGCAGCAGTCCGCCCAGCACCGCGCCCGGCGGGTTGCCGATGCCGCCAAGCATGACGGCGGCGAAGCCCTTGAGTGCGAGGATGGTACCCGCATCGTAGCTGGTCAGGGTGATCGGCGTGACGAGGATGCCCACCACCGCCCCGAGCAGGGAGGAAATGAGGAACGTTGCGGCCACGATCACCGGCACGTTGATGCCAACCAGCGTCGCGGCCATGGGATTGTTGGACGCCGCCAGGATGGCCCGGCCGAACAGCGTGCGGGTCATGAACAGCCAGAGGCCCACGAGCACCACCAGCATGCCGGCGAGCACCACGAGGCTCTGCGGCAGCACCGCCGCCCCCCCGATCACGATCGGCTCTGCGCCGAACCACGGCGGCAGCGAATGGAAGCGTTTGTCGAACACGATCTGCGCCAGGCCGCGCAGGAAGATCGACGCGCCGATGGTGATGATGATGAGCGCGATCGGGTCGGCCCCCCGCGCCGGAGCGATGGCGAAGCGATGCAGCGCCAAGCCTGCCACCATGGAGATGAGCACCGCGAGGATCATCGCCACGGGCAGCGGCAGTCCCGCCGCGGCGAGGAACACCGTCGACATCGCGCCCAGCATGACGAACTCGCCCTGGGCCAGATTGACCACGTGCGAGGCATTGTAGATCAGCGTGAACCCGAGGGCGACCGATGCGTAAACCGCGCCGACCGTCAGGCCCGAAAAGGTGAACTGAAGTAGTTCGGTGGTCATGGCACCCGTCCGCATCGGGAAGAGAAGGCTCCGGAGCGAACCGCTCCGGAGCCGGCGCGCGCGTCAGGGGACCGCGACCCAGTCGCCCTTGCGGATCTCCACCATCCGGAAGCCCGACAGATCGAGGCCCATATGGTCCTGCGGCGACATGTTGTAGATGCCGTCGACGCCCACGAAGCCCTTGGTCTTCTCGATCTCGTCGCGGATCGCCGCAGGCTTGCTGCTCGGCGCGCGCTTCATGGCCTCGGCGACCATCATGAAGCCGTCATAGGCGAAGCCGCCGAAGCCCGAGACCGGCTGCCCGGTCTTCTTCTCGTAGGCCCTGGTATAGTCGAGAACGACCGGCCGCTGGGGATCGTCCGCGGCGAGCTTGTCGCCGAGCAGCAGGGCGGCGGCCGGCAGGCGCACGCCTTCCGCGCCCTCGCGGCGAGCGCGATGAACTCCTTGGAGGCGACGCCATGGCTCACATAGAGCGGCAGGGCGATGGCGAGCTGCTTGTAGTTGCGCACGCCGATGGCGGGACCCTGGCCGATGCCGGGAATGATGATGGCCTGGACGCCGGCCTTGTTCTTGATGTTGGTGAGCTGGGGCGTCATGTCCGCATCGCGCGGGCCGTAGGTTTCCTCGTGCACCACCTCGATGCCGAACTTCGGCGCGGTGGCCACGCACTGGTCGCGCATGGACTTGCCGAAGCCGTCGGTCCCGGACAGCAACGCCACCTTGGAGAGCTTGCGCGCGTTGAGATCGGTGAAGATCTTCTCGCAGGCCATGAGGTCGGTGTGCGGGGTCTTGAAGACCCACTTGCGCACGGCTTGATCACCTGGATCGCCCCCGCGAAGGACATGAAGGGGATCTCGGCATCCTCGAACACCGGCGCCATCGCCATGGTGGTGCCGGTGGTCGACCCGCCGATCACCACCGCGACCTTGTCCTCTTCCGCGAGGCGCGTGGCGAAGGTGCGGGCGGCATTGGCGTCGCCGCCGTCGTCATAGAGCACGAGCTTCAGCTTGTTGCCCTTGATGCCGCCCTTGGCGTTGATATCTTCGACCAGCATCTCCAGCGTGCGCTTTTGTGGATCGCCGAGCAACGAGGCCGGCCCCGTGGACGACACCACCGAGCCGATGCGGATTTCCTCCGCGCGAGCGCCCGACCAGCCGCCCGCAACGAGCGTGGCCGCGATGGCGACGCTTCCAAGAATTCGTGCAACCATGGCGTTCCTCTCCTGTTTTGACGCGCCGGACCGGGGGACCCGACGCGGCCCGGTTGATCCGGACCGTTTCGCTGCCGCCTTCAGGCGGCGCGCTTATCAGCGTTCCAGAAGCGCTCGAGATTGGAGATCAGCGCCGGCGAGAAATGGCAGTGCGCCTGCTCGCGGGCGTAGACGGCCATGTAGGCGCGGAAATGGTCCAGCGGCTCATGGGCGATGCGGAAGGCGCGCCGGTTGCTCGCGGCGCTCACCACGCCCGAATTGGTCAGCCGGTCCAGCACGTTGGCCAGCGCCTCCTCGAGCGCCTCGGGCGCGACGATCTCGTCGCAGATCATGCGCCCTTCGGGGCTGTCGCAATCGAGCCGGCGCTCGTACATCACCGCCTGGCGGGCCGTGCGATCGCCGACGAACCGCGGCAGGCGCATGTTGGCGACGCCGGGGATGATGCCCTCCTTGCGGGCCGGCAGCGTCATGTAGGCGTCGCTCGCGGCGAGGACATAGTCGCAGGCGAGCAGATACTGGCAGCCGCCGCCGATGGCGAACTTTTCCACCGCGGCCACCCAGGCCTTCTCCCGCGTTTCGCCAAACACTTCCTCCGGGCTGCCGTCGCCCGCAAGTCCTCTGAACATCTTGTTGATGAATCCGAGGTCGCGCACCAAGTACCAGAGGTAGGAAATCTTGCCCTGATAGAGCTGCGTCAGGTTGATGCCGGTGCAGAACACGCCCTGGCCGTCATACTTGCCGCCAGTGATCGGCGCACCGCGCAGCACGCAGATGTCGCTATCGGGATCGAGCAGCGCGAGATCGACGGCGATCTCCACATTGTCGACCGTGCTGTCGTCCTCCGCATTCAGATAGCGCGGGTTCTTCATGGAGACGATCGCCGCCCGGCCGTGCCGCTCGATCACTGCGGTGCCGAAATCGATCCGCCCGTCTTTGCGCAGGCGATCGAGCGCCTCCAGCGATTCGGCGCGCGGGCGCAGCATCGCGTGGCAGAGGTGCATGCCGGACGCCGGCTCGCCGAGAAACTGGTTGAACAGCAGGCCCTGGTCGAACTCGTGGCCGTCCTTGTCCTTCTGCGTGCGCGCCGCCTCGGCCTGGACCTGGGCCTCGGTCGGCACCAGGCCGGGCACCAGCACGGCGGCGCCATAGGCGAGTTCCTCCACCCGCACGAACCGCGAGCGGCCGCCCGTGAGGCGCTCATACAGTTCGGCGCCGTGGCGGGTCAGGAAGCCGGAGCGGGCGGCGCGCGATGCGGCGAGGATCCGATCGGCGAGCACCTGGTCGCCCGCGGCGCGCCGGCCTTTCGCCGGCAGTGCGGCCAGCAGATCGAGCCCTTCCTGCCACCAGGCCGCATGGGTCGCGACATCCTGCTCGAACACTCCGCCCACGGCGGGCGCCCCGCCGAACCACGCCGGTTCCTGCGACGCTGCCCAACCGGCAGATCGACCCTGCTCCATGATCCGCTCCCCAATTACTGTTTTGCGTACAGCGCCCACGGCGCGCCTTCGTGCCTGAGAAGGCTTGAACCCCGGCGACAAGCGAAGCCTACATAAGTAGTTCATGAAAACAAGTGCATGAATGCGCTGCGGTGCAGCATTTGCACGGTTTTGGCCGGAATTTTGCGGTGGATCAATGCGGAGAACGGAGATTTCCAGATGCGCACCCACGGCATCGAAATCCCTTTAATAGCTTGTTTTAAAACAATTTTTTCATAAAATTGTCTCTCACGGACCTCGTGAATGTCGCGTGTCAATAAATTTTTACCCGAGCCCACGCCTGTCTCCGGCACCTCCTACTTGCTTTTATGAACCATTGTGGTCATGGTGGGTGAGAGGAAACGCTCCGGAGAAGGCGGAATGATTGCGGCAGGCGCTCGCGCCCGGCGCCGCGTCGTCGTGGACGATGCGCGCGCCATCACCTTCATGGGCCCCGCCCTGCGGGTCTACGGCACCCCGAACATGCTCTACGACGTGGAAATGGCCTGCCGGGACCTGCTTCTGGAGGTCATCGCGCCGGGACAGGACAGCGTGGGCGTGGAGGTCAATCTGGCCCATCGCGGCGCGGCCGTTCTCGGTGCGGAGGTGGAGATCGACGTCGCCATCTCTTCCGCCGAAGACCGCCGCGTCAGTTTCGAAGCAACGGTGCGGGCGGGAGGCGAGGTGATCGGCACGGCGCAGCATTTGCGCAGCGTGGTGGAGGTGGCACGGCTCGAGGCGCGGGTCCGCGCCCTGCAGGCGGGTCTCGCCACAGCCCAGTCCAGCGGGAGATGATCCATGCCTGAACGCTCATTCCACGAAGAGGTCGCCCAGCTGAAGCTCGGCGAAGGCGAGTATTTCGAGGGCGAAGGCATCCTCGCGGTCACCAAGGCGCTGCTGCAATCGGGCGTGTCCTATGTCGGCGGCTATCAGGGCGCGCCCATCTCGGCGCTTGTGGACGTGTTGAGCGACGCCGGCGACCTCCTGGACGAGTTGGGCGTCCATCTCGACACCTGCGCCAACGAGGCCGGCGCGGCGGCGATGCTGAGCGCCTCCGTCAACTATCCCGTACGGGGCGCCGTCACTTTCAAGTCCGTCGTCGGCACCAACGTAGCCTCCGATGCGCTCTCCAACCTGTGCTCGGCGGGAGTGACGGGCGGCGCCCTGATCATCGTCGGCGAGGACTACGGCGAGGGATCCTCCATCATCCAGGAGCGCTCGCACGCTTTCGCGATGAAATCGCAGTTCTGGCTGCTCGACCCGCGCCCCGAACTCGGCAACATCGTCGATCTGGTCGAGCGCGGCTTCGAGCTGTCCGAGGCCAGCAACACCCCCGTGATGATGGAGCTGCGCATCCGCGCCTGCCACATGACCGGCCGCTTCCGCGCGCGGGACAACGTGCGCCCGCGCCTGTCCACGCGGACCGTGATCGAGACCCCGGTCTTCCACAAGGACCGCATCTCCCTGCCGCCCGCAACCTATGTCCAGGAGCGCCACAAGATTGACGTGCGCTGGCCTGCGGCGGTCGCCTACATCGCCGAGCACAAGATCAACGAGCGCGTCGGCGGCGACATCGAGGAGGTCGGCTTCATCCTCCAGGGCGGCATGTACAACCATGTGATCGCCGCCCTCCGGGCGCTCGGCCTGGCCGATTCCACCGGCGCCTCGCGCATTCCCCTGCTTGTGCTCAACTGCGTCTACCCGCTGGTGCCGCAGGAGATTTCGGATTTCGCCGCGGGCAAGAAGGCGGTTCTGGTGATCGAAGAGGGGCAGCCCAACTTCATCGAGCAGCAGATCAAGGCGCTGCTCGCCGACGCCGAGGCCACCACCCGGGTGCACGGCAAGAATGTCCTACCCGAGGCGGGCGAATACGTCGCGGCCGTTCTCATGGACGGCATCGCCAAGTTCCTGTCGCGCGCCCGCGCCACCGGCGTCGATGCCCATGAGGCCGCACAGAAGGTCCGCCGCATCGAGGAGAGCCGGCGCAAGGCGCTCGACATCCTAGGGGCACCGGTTCCCGCCCGTCCGCCGGGCTTCTGCACCGGCTGCCCCGAACGGCCGGTGTTCAGCGCCATTAAGCTGGTTCAGGAGCAGGTGGGGCAGGTCCACGTCAGCGCCGACATCGGCTGCCACAGCTTCGCGACGCTGGAGCCGTTCAAGGTGGGCAACACCATCCTGGGATATGGATTGGGCCTCGCCTCGTCGAGCGGGCTGTCGTCCATGATGCGCAATCCCGTCGTCTCCATCATGGGCGACGGCGGCTTCTGGCATCAGGGGCTGACCACCGGCATCGCCAACCACGTCTTCAACCGGGACGAGGGCGTGCTGGTGATCCTGAAGAACGGCTATGCCTCCGCCACCGGCCATCAGCACATCCCCTCCACCGGCACCAATTCGCGCGACGAGGCGAGCGGCATGGCCATCGAGGCGGCGCTGAAGGGCGTCGGCGTGAAATGGGTGCGCACCGTGGGCAGCTATCGCGTCGGCGCCGTGGTGACCGCGCTGAAGGATGCCATCCTCGCCCGCGGCAAGGGCCTGCGCGTCATCATCGCCGAAGGCGAATGCATGCTCGCCCGCCAGCGGCGGGAAAAGCCGGTCATCGCCGCCAGGGCCAAGGCCGGCGAGCGGGTGGTGCGCACGCGCTACGGCGTGGATGAGGCGACCTGCACCGGCGACCATTCCTGCATTCGCTTGTCCGGCTGCCCGACGCTCACGGTCAAGCAGTCGTCCGATCCGCTGCGGACCGCTCCGGTGGCCCACGTCACCAACGGCTGCGTCGGCTGCGGCAATTGCGGAGAGGTGGCGCACGCGGCCGTGCTCTGCCCCTCCTTCTACAAGGCGGAGATCATCCAGAACCCGACCCGGACGGACCGCTTTCTGGCGGCCGTGCGCGGCGCCGTGATCGGTTTCTTCCTCTCGCGCCAGGGATCGCCTGCATGAATGCCCGCATCACCGGCGACATCCCGCGCAACCGCGCCATCCTCGTGGCCGCCCTCGGCGGCGAGGGCGGCGGCGTGCTGGCCGACTGGATCGCTACCGCCATCCGCCGCGCCGGCCTGTTGTGCCAGACCACGTCGATTCCGGGCGTCGCCCAGCGCACCGGCGCCACCACCTACTATCTCGAATATTGCGAGATCCCGATCGACGAGCTCGGGGATCGGCGGGTGGTGTTCGCCCTCACCCCGGTCCCCGGCGACGTGGACGTGATGGTGGCTTCGGAGCTGGTGGAGGCCGCCCGCGCGGTGCAGAACGGCTATGTCACCGCCGACCGCACCACGCTCATCGCCTCCAGCCACCGGGTCTATGCCACGTCCGAGAAGATCGCCATGGAGGACGGGCGCTTCGACGCGGCGCGGGCGCTGAAGGCGGCCCACGACCTGTCGCACCGTGCGGTGATCTTCGACATGGAGCGGGCGGCGGAAGAGGCCGGCACCGTCATCAATGCGGTGCTGCTGGGCGCACTGGCGGGATCGGGCGCGCTCCCCATCGATCCGGCCCATTTCGAGGCCGCGATCGAGGCCGGCGGAAAGGGCGTCGCCGCCAGCAAGCGCGGCTACATGCTCGTCTCTGCGCGCCGGCGGCGGGGCGAGGCGGTGGGCTCGGGCAGCCGCCCCGGCCCGGAGCCCTTGAGGCCCGGCACAGGCAGCGCGCCGCTCGCCGACTTCCCGGTGGAGACGCGCTTCGTGGTGGGGCACGGCCATGCGCGGGCGTGCGATTATCAGGATGCCGCCTATGGCGAGGCGTATCTGGAGCGCGTCCGGGCGTTGCTGGCTCTCGATCGCGCGCTCAACGGAGCGACCCGAGGCTGGCGCCTCACCATCGAGGGAGCGCGCAACCTCGCCTTGCGCATGACGTATGAGGACGTAATCCGCGTCGCCGACCTGAAGACCCGGGCTGAGCGCTTCTCCGCCGTGCGTGCGGAGACGCGGGCCCAGCCGGACCAGTTGCTCCACGTGACGGAGTTCCTGAAGCCGGGCCTCGAGGAGGTCTGCGCGGTGCTGCCGCCACGCCTCGGTGACCGGCTGCTGGGCTGGGCGCGCCGACGCGGCATCGAGCACCGGCTGCATGTGGGGCTCCACGTGCGCAGCGATACGGTGTCCGGCTTCCTCCTGATGCGGCTGCTGGCGAGGATGCGGCGGCTGCGGCGCGGCTCGTGGCGCTTCTCCCAGGAGAGCGCCCTCACGGCGCGCTGGTACGAGGCGGTGCTGGCGGCCGCCCGGATCGACTACGATTTCGGCCTCGCGGTCGCCGATGCGGCGACACTGGTGAAGGGCTACAGCGGCACCTATCGTCGGGGCCTGCGCAATTTCGACCTGCTGTTCGAAGCGGTGGTGACGCCCGCGATCGCATCGGGACGATCCGCGGCGCACGAGGTGGCGCAAGCGCGCCGGGCGGCGGTCGCGGACCCGGAGGGCGATGCGCTCGATACGGTCATTGCAGGTTACCACGTGGAACGCGACACGGCGCATCTGGCGCGCGCCGTCTCGGCTTGAATCGGGGAGGAGAGACGTGGTCGCGCTTTCTCAGGTCCAGGGGGAAACCGATCCCCCGCTGCTGGAGATGACCATCGGCGCCGCGCTGCGCCAGACGGCGGAGCGGTTTGCGGACAGACCGGCCATCTGCAGCGTCTTCCAGGGTTATAAGAGCCTGACCTATGCGGCGCTCGATGCCCTGAGCGACCAGGTGGCCGGCGCCCTTATCGCTCACGGAATCCAGGCGGGAGACAGGGTCGCCATCTGGAGCGCCAACCGCTGGGAATGGCTGGCGGCGCACCACGGGGCGGTGCGTGCCGGCGCGATCCTGGTGCCGGTCAACCCCGCATTCCGGGCGGAGGAGGCGCGGTATATTCTCGCCGATTCCGGGGCCAGCCTGCTGTTCTGCCCGCCATCCTTCCGCGGCTATTCCTACCTTTCGGCGATAGACGCCATCGCCCGCGGTCTTCCGGACCTGCGCACGGTGGTGGTCTTCGGCGAGGAGCCTGCCCCGGCCGCCATGACCCGGTGGCATGACTTTCTGGCCGCCGCCGCGGCGATACCGCAGGACGACATACGCGCCCGCGAGGCGCAGGTGCCGTTCGATGCGCCGTGCCACCTGCAATACACCTCGGGCACCACGGGCCGCCCCAAGGGCGCGCTGCTCACCCATCATGGCATCCTGAACAACGGCCGCTGCGTGGGGCTGCGCCAACGGCTCGCACCGCACGACAGCATCTGCATGCCGGTGCCGTTCTTCCACTGCTTCGGCATCGTGCTGGGGGCGCTCGCGGCGGTGACGCACGGCTGCGAGATCGTGCTGCCGGGCGAGAGCTTCGACCCCCTTGAGACCCTCAAGGCCGTGGAGACGCGGCGTTGCACCTCACTCTACGGCGTGCCGATGATGTTCATCGCCATGCTGGGCAATCCCGACCTCGCCGCGCTCGACCTGTCGTCGCTTCGGACCGGCGCGATCGGCGCGGCACCCTGCCCGCTGCCGACCATGAACGCCATCATCTCCACGCTCAACATGCGGGAGATCACCGTGGTCTACGGCATGACGGAGACCTCCCCGATCTCGTTCCAGTCGCGCGCCAATGACAGCGTTGACGTGCGTGTCTCGACGGTCGGTGCCGTCCAGCCGCACCTGGAGGCGAAGGTGGTGGACCCGACGTCCGGCGCCACCGTCCCGCTGGGCGAGCGCGGCGAACTCTGCGTCCGGGGCTATTCCGTGATGCGCGGCTACTGGAACCGCCCCGACGCCACCGCCCAGGCGATCGACGCCGACGGCTGGATGCATTCCGGTGACCTCGCCGTGATGCGGGCGGACGGATACACCCAGATCGTCGGCCGGCTGAAGGACACCATCATCCGCGGCGGCGAAAACATCTATCCCCGCGAGGTGGAGGAATATCTCCTCACTTTGCCCGAGGTGAGCGACGCCTATGTCTTCGGCGTGCCTTCGGAGGTCTATGGGGAGGAGGTCTGCGCCTGGGTGCGTCTGAAGCCGGGCTCCGGCGCCGTCGCCCCACAGATCCAGGACCAGTGCAAAGGCCGCATCGCCACCTACAAGATCCCGCGCGTGGTGCGCATTGTCACGGAGTTTCCAGCGACCGCCAGCGGCAAGGTGCAGAAATTCCGGATGCGGGAGATGGAGCTGGAGCAGCGGGCTTTGGAGGAACGGCGGCCGGCATGATAGGTCTGGCCGAATGAAGATGGAGCCCCACGTCCGTTGAGCACCAAGCCAAACGCACGCCACGAGCGCACGCCTGTCGCGGGACGGATGCTCAAGGGCCCTGATGCGCCGGCTTCGCTCCGCGCCGCGGCGGCGGCTTCCCGCCCGGACAAGTTCGCCCCGCCTGGCCGCGAGCGGGATTCGGAAATCTCCGACACACTGCAGATTCTCGTCGATCCCTGGCGCTTCCTGATCATTCGCGAGGCGTTCTTCGGGGCCGAGCGGTTCAACGAGTTCGCCGCCCGGCTGGGCATGCCGCGCGCGACGCTCACCAAGGCGCTGACCAGCCTCGTCAGCGGCGGGCTGCTGGAGAGCGTCTCGCTTGGCTCCGGCGGATCCTGGAAGCGGTACGTGCTCACGGACAGCGGGAGAGACCTGTTCCCCGCCTTGCTCGGGCTCATGTGGTACGGCGACAAGTGGCTGTGGGACGGCATTCCGCCGCTCGCGCTCTTCCACGAGCCGTCGCGCACTTGGTTCTCTCCGCTTCTGGTCTGGGAGCACGATCGCTCGCCCCTCAACCCGCGCAGCGTGAAGTTCGAGATCGATCCGGGCTACTGGCGCGCGCGGGACGAGCCCCTCGCCCGCACCTATCGCATGGATCGGGCCCGGCAGGCCCGAGGGCTAAGGCCCTGTTCCATGGAGCGGACCCTTGCCCTCGTGGGGGACCGCTGGACATTCATGATCTTCCAGGAATTCTTCCACGGGAACAGCCGCTTCGACGAATTCTCCCACAATCTCGGCATCGCCTCGAACGTGCTGGCCTCGCGGCTGGAAAATCTCGTGTCGCACGGCTTCCTCGAAAAGCAGGGCGACGGCGGCGCCTACCGCCTGACACCCAAGGGGCGTGATACCTACTGCCCGATGGTGCTGCTGAAGACCTGGGGCGACCGCTGGCTTCGGCAAGGGCGGGGCACGACCTCGCGCTTCGTCTCCGTGAGCACCGGCGAGACGACACGGGCCATTGTTATCGTGCCGGCCACTGGTGAGCCGGTCGCCCCCGCAGACGTGCGGCTGGTTCCGCTATATTTGCCGGAAGTCCTGGGCGAATCGCACCGATAACAAAAACATACCTCGACAGATGGGCTCTTTATTTATTCAGGTGCTCGACCGCGTGCGCGACCTCAAGGAGGCGCTGTACAGCCTCCTCGAAGCATGACGTTCCTGGTGGAGGGTGACGCCTTCCATCCGCACCTGCGCCGCGGCGAGTTCGCCGTGGTGGACCTCTCCGACCGCCAGCCGGCGCAGGGCGAGCTGTTCCTGACCTTCTACGCCAGCCGGCACACCGACTGCGGCCTGATCTTCGCCATCTGCCAGATGCGCAGCCGACCCTATTACTTCCGCCCGGGCCACGGGTGCGCGCGCCTTCGCTAGCCTATGAGGAGGGCTATGAACTGGCGCCCTGCTGGTCGGCCTGTCACTGGATCCCGCCCACGTATCCCGATGACTATGCCGCGGCGCTCCGCTCGGGCCAGGTCGGCACCAGCGAGGGCCCCTACACCACCGAGCACGCGGCCGAGAAGCTGGTGGGGCGCATCGTGGGGGTGTGGGTCCCCGCCAAAGAGAGATAGAGCTCGAGTCCCTTTCGGTAGGCGTTTCGTGCGGCCAGAGAGACTCTATAGGGACACCGGCAAGCCAGCCCGCAGAGAGCGGATCAGGCGAACAATCGATATTTGGCGACCCGCCTCTAATTCGCGGAGGATGGACTTGGCCTTGTCCTCATCGAGCCGCCCCTCTCTAAGGGCTGCAAACACGCTCGGGACAGCAAGGCGTCCCTCTCTTGCGGCCTCTAGCATCGCCGCAGCGTCGTCCTGCTTAACCAGAGCTTCAGACATCGCTCACCTCCGGTTGGACGCCCGTAGTGTGCCCCATGAGGAGCACATTGATCAACTCCAGGTAGCCGCCCACTCTGACCTGGATAGCGGTTTCGCTCCCCAGAAACTCGTAGCATTTGCCCGCGTCAATCGTCACAACGCCTTTTCGCACTTCGCCCAAGCCATTCAGGCGAACAGGTGGCAGAGGGAGAAGGAGAATGCTGACATAGGGCGGAGAAGTGGGCGTCGACAGGCTTTTGTAGCTCAACATCCGCAGAGCGTGCTTCCTGCATTCCGATGGGAAGTCATGAACCACCTTGTTCTCTGCGCCGTACCTGGACACCCAATAGGCGATTGTCTCTTCCTGAGGGACTGATTTCCCTGTTGGCCGATGAGAGGCCGAACGGGCCCTGATTCGAGCTGTGCCGTCAGATTCGAACGTCAAAAGCGTAGCGCAGAAATATCTATCGTCATTATTGTTCGTACATAATTTAACAATTGACGATATGCAGGTTAGTGCATGATGCAAAAGATGTTCTGTATCCTGATTTGATCTTGGATTGGCTCGGATTAATCCCGCGATATGACCAATTGCATGCGTAAGAGATACGGACATGTCGGATAGATGTTGCATCTTATGTCGGTGATTTGCCCCCTTGGTTTTGATCTTTTCGAGCACGAATTTTGCTATTTGCAGGGCCAAAAGGAGCAATGCCTGCCACCATGCCGACACTGGGATGCCCGGCTCAGCGTCTTTGGCCGGGAAAATTGCTGCAAAGGCAACGGGTGTAAGAGAAATTCCCGCTAAAACAGCGACTTGGGCCATAAGCAACAATATGCTGCCGACCGTCAGTTCTGCTGAAAACATGCCGGGTAAAGAGCGCCGCGCAAATCGCATGAGGTGATGGCCTATCCGAGCAAAGAAGCCAGGCTCTGCAAGAACCCAGTCCCTCTAGGAAATCTCCGGCATGAGCGCCCCCACGCAGTGCCACGACTCACCGTGCGCATTACAACTCAAAACTGCATGCTTGGCTATAGAGTAGTGCCAGCCCACGCAGAGTGGCAGCGTGCTTTCGCCGTCCCGCTAAATCCCGCCTGATCCCGGCAAATCCCGGTTATGTCCACCACGGCCCACAGCGATCTAACTCACCCGCTAGGGCAGATGCTGGGGCTGACAATCTTGACGTCAGAAATTTTCACGTAAAATCAATCATTATATCTATACATTTGGTGTCCGGAGGATCGAACCCTGACCTGCCGTTA
>NZ_JBNFNU010000003.1:0-64948 GCF_057364445.1 Xanthobacter sp. BG11Y11_SDJG | reverse complement strand
CCCGAGCGCCGCGAGGACGCCCGCAAGCCGCGTCCGCCCCATGCCCGGGGCGAGCATGGCCGGAGCGAACATCCCCGCGGCGAGCATGCCCGGTCCGAGGATGCCGCGCCCAAAGCGGCGCACGTCCCGAGCGCGCCGAGGGGCGCGGCTCGCGCGGCGAACGCGGGGCGTCCTCCGGCAAGCCCATGGGCGCCATCGGCATCATGAAGTCGGTGCCCGAGCGGGGCCAGCGGCCCCAGCCCGCCAAGGGGCCGGCCCGCGCGGCGCGACTGACGATCTGAGAACGGCCCGCGCGGGCGCGAAAATCCCCGCGCGGCGCCAAACTGGCTATAGGCCGCACCGCGGTTTTGTGCGAAAAGTCCGCCACTTCCGCGCCCCGTGCGGCGCATTCGGAGACGACTATATGGCGAAGGAAGAATTGCTGGAGTTCGAAGGAACGGTGACGGAAGTGCTCCCGGACGGGAACTTCCGCGTACGGCTCGACAACGACCATCAGATCCTGGCCTATGCCGCCGGCAAGATGAAGAAGAACCGCATCCGCACCATCGAGGGCGACCGCGTCGTGGTGGAGATGTCGCCGTACGATCTCGATCGCGGACGCATCAACTTCCGCCACAAGGCCGAAGGCAACGCCCCGCCGCCCGGTGCTCGCCGCCAGCAGAACTTCCGCCGCCGCTGATCTCGGGCTGCTGCCGCGTGCGGCGGCTGCCGCGCGCCCACACGCCGGGCCGGCGTGACCACGATCGCAAGCGGGCCGCCGTGTTCCGGCGCCGCAACGTTGGGGGAGGGGCAACGATGGAGCTGCGCCTCGCCAAGGTCGCGCTGGTGGCTGCGCTGGCCGCCTTCGCGCTCGTCGTCGCCTACGACAACATCGTCGACTACGACTCCAACTACCAGTTCGTGCGCCATGTGCTGAGCATGGACACGACCTTTCCCGGCAATGCGCTGATGGGCCGGGCGATCACCGATGAGCGCGTCTGGCGCGCCGCCTACGCCGCCATCATCGTCGCCGAGGGGCTGACCGGCCTCCTGCTCGCCGGCGGTGCCATGCGCATGGTGCTGAACCTCAAGGGGCCCGCCGCCGCGTTCGAGCGCGCCAAGGGCCTCGCTTATCTCGGCGGCGCGCTCGCCTTCCTGGTCTGGTTCTTTGGCTTCATGGTGGTTGCCGGCGAGTATTTCGCCATGTGGCAGTCGCGCGACTGGAACGGCCAGGCGGCCGCCTTCCGCTTCTATACCGCCGTGCTCGGCGTCCTCATCCTGCTGGCGTTGCCCGAGCGCGAGGTCGGGTAGCGCGGGCGGTCCGTTCGCGCCCCATCCGACCCTTGCCTCTTTCGCGCCCGCGGCTACCTTGGCTCTCCCGGTACCGATGACCGGAAGGGATTCAAGCCGGATCAACCGGCGGCGCCATCGCCCGGATGCGCGCACAGGTGGGAGGAAATGCGGTTGGCGCGACCCTTCAGCGTGGTCCAAGGCGGCCAGGAGCCGGCGGTTCGGGCCGTCAGCCTTGCGGGGGTGCGCATCGCCTTCCCGGGACCGGGCCGCACGGATGCGCCCTTCGTGGCGGTCGAGGGGGTCAACCTCGACGTGGCCGACGGCGAGTTCGTCGCCATCGTCGGTCCCACCGGTTGCGGCAAGTCCACGCTGCTGAACGCCACCGCCGGGCTGCTCGCGCCCGCCGCCGGCTCGGTCTCCATCTTCGGCGCGCCGCTCGCCGGGCTGAACCGGCAGGCCGGCTACCTGTTCCAGGCCGAGGCGCTGTTCCCCTGGAAGACCGCGCTCGACAACGTGGCCATCGGCCTCGATGTCGCCGGCACCCCCCATGAGGAGGCGCGGGCGCAGGCGCGCGACTGGCTCAAGCGGGTCGGCCTCGCCGCGTTCGCGGATCGCTATCCCCACATGCTCTCGGGCGGCCAGAGGAAGCGCGTGGGCCTCGCCCAGGTGCTGATCCGCGACCCCAAGATCCTGCTCATGGACGAGCCCTTCGGCCCGCTCGATGCCCAGACGCGCCAGATCATGGGCTCCCTGCTGCTCGATCTGTGGAGCCACGACCGCAAGGCGGTGATGTTCGTGACCCACGATCTCGAGGAAGCCATCGCGCTTGCCGACCGGGTGGTGATCATGGGCGCCGGTCCGGCCTCGCGCATCATCGGCGAATGGCGCGTGCCCATCGCCCGCCCGCGCGACATGGACGTGCGCCTCGAACCCGCCTTCCACCAGCTTCACCGCGAGATCTGGTCGGCGCTGAAGGACGAGGTCGTGAAGGGCTACCGGCAATCGGAAAGCGTGGGCTGACGGTCATGGTGCGCAACCGCATGGCGCTCGTGGCGCTGCAGATCCTCGTCGCCGTGGTGCTGATCGGCATCTGGCATTTCGGATCGACCATCAAGCTCGACTGGCCGGCCGTCTCGCCGAAGCCCTTCTACCCGCTCGACCCCTTCTTCTTCTCGACGCCGCTGGCGGTGTTCCAGCGCACCTTCAACGATTTCTATACCGGGGTGATCTGGTATCACCTCGGCATCACGCTTCTTGAGACCATGCTCGCCTTCGTCATCGGCGCCGCAGGCGGAGTGCTGATCGGCTTCTGGTTCGCCCGCAAGGCTCTGCTCGCCGCCGTGTTCGACCCCTATGTGAAGATGGCGAACGCGCTGCCGCGCGTGGTGCTGGCGCCGATCTTCGCGCTGTGGCTCGGGCTCGGCATCTGGTCCAAGGTGGCGCTCGGCGTGACGCTGGTGTTCTTCATCGTCTTCTTCAACGTCTATCAGGGCGTGAAGGAGGTGAGCCCGACCCTGCTCGCCAACGCCCGCATGCTGGGCATGAACGAGCGGCAACTGATGCGCAACGTGTTCTGGCCGTCCGCGCTCAGCTGGATGTTCTCCTCGCTCCACACGGCGGTGGGCTTCGCGCTGGTGGGCGCGGTGGTGGGCGAATATCTCGGCTCGGCCGCGGGCCTGGGCTACCGGATCCACCAGGCGGAGGGCGTGTTCGACGTGACGGGGGTGTTCTCCGGCATGCTGGTGCTCGCCATCTTCGTCATCATCATCGATACCGTGGTGAGTGCGATCGAGAACCGCCTCATGGTCTGGCGCCCCGCGCCGGCGGCCGCGCAAGGGTGAGGGGCGTTCAACAGAACAACGGAAAAATGGGAGGAAGCACGATGACCATTCTCAAGTCCGCGCTCGCTCTTGCGGCAGCGCTCGGCCTCGCCGCCGCGGTGGCGGGACCGGCCTCGGCCCAGCAGGCGGAGAAGCCGAAGCTCACTCTCGGGGTCGGCGGCAAGCCGCTGCTCTATTACCTTCCGCTGACCATTGCCGAGCGCAAGGGCTTCTTCAAGGACGAGGGGCTCGACGTCACCATCAACGATTTCGGCGGCGGCGCGAAGTCGCTCCAGGCGCTGGTGGGCGGCTCGGTGGACGTGGTGACGGGCGCCTACGAGCACACCATCCGCATGCAGGCCAAGGGCCAGGACATCGTCTCGGTGATCGAGCTCGGGCGCTACCCGGGCATCGTCCTGGTCGCGAAGAAGGATGGAAAGATCAAGAGCGTCAAGGATATGAAGGGCGCCAAGGTGGGCGTCACCGCGCCCGGCTCCTCCACCAATTTCTTCGTCAACTTCCTGCTTGCCAAGGATGGCCTGAAGCCGGAGGACGTTGCCTTCGTGGGCGTCGGCGGCGGCGCGTCGGCGGTGGCGCAGATGAAGCGCGGCGAGCTTGACGCCATGTCGAACCTCGATCCTGTCATCACCAAGCTCGAGAGTGATGGGGATGTGGTCGTGATCGCCGACAGCCGCACCGAGGCCGGCAACGACAAGATCTTCGGCGGCACCAACCCGGCGGCGGTGCTCTATCTCAAGCGCGACTTCACCGAGCAGAACCCGGTGACCACGCAGAAGCTGGTGAACGCCTTCTACAAGTCGCTGCAGTGGCTGAAGACCGCGACACCGGAGGATGTCGCCGCCGTGGTTCCCGAAGAATACCTGCTCGGCGACAAGGCGCTCTATCTTGCCGCGGTGAAAAACTCCATGCCGATCTATTCCAAGACCGGCGTCATTCCCCAGAGCGGCATGAAGAACGCCCTCAACATGCTGGTGGAGTTCGATCCGGAGCTGAAGGCGGCGAACGTCGATCTCGCGAAGACCTTCGATCCGCGCTTCGTCGCCAAGGCGTCCGGCGCCGCGAAGTGAGCCGGCGGGAAGCGGCCGCCCCTGAGGTGCGGCCGCTTCCCCGGCCCGGGAGCGCGGGGCGGACGGATCCGGTTCCGTCCCGGCCCGGCCGGGATGCGCCGGGTTCTTCGGCGAACCACCCTTGAAACGCCGCAATCGACCCCTATATCAGCGTCACCCAAGCCGGACGCCGCGCTTTCGAGCGCGTGCGGGAGACGGACGGATGTACTCCGATCCCGCGACGGCACGGGTGTTCGCTCCCGCCGCATGCATGTCTCACGCTGCACGGCGGGGCGAGCCCAGTGGACAGTTCGTCGTTCGGCCTGCTTCTTTTCGTATCCTTCGGGCCGCGACTGAAAGTCTTCCTTCTTCGGACATGTCCTGGATCGGGTGCGGAAGGCGGCGCGCGTGCGCGCAGCCGCCGCACCAGGTCCGTATCACGAGCCCGAACGCAAGGAGGCCTTCCATGGCCACGGGTACTGTCAAGTTTTTCAACGCCCAGAAGGGCTTCGGTTTCATCCAGCAGGACGGCGGCGGACCGGACGTGTTCGTCCACATCTCCGACGTGGAGCGCTCCGGCCTCTACAGCCTGAACGACGGCCAGAAGGTCTCGTTCGACGTGGTCGCCGACAACCGCGGGAAGAACAAGGCGGCGAACCTCGCCGCGCTCTGAGGCGCCGCGCGCCGGCCCTGACGCCGCTTCGGCGGCGCGGGTATGGCTGACGCGAAAGCGCTGATGCGAAAATGGAAAAGGCCCGGGTCTCGCGACCCGGGCCTTTTCTTTGGCGAGGGTTGAGCCTATTGCTGGACGTAGACCGTCGCGCCGACGCGGACCCGGTTGTAGAGGTCCACCACGTCGTCGTTGGTCATGCGGAAGCAGCCGGAGGAGACCGCCTGGCCGATGGTCTCCGGCTCGTTGGAGCCGTGGATGCGGTAGAGGCTGGAGCCGAGATACATGGCGCGGGCGCCGAGTGGATTGTCGATGCCGCCGGGCATGTAGCGCGGCAGATCGGGGCGGCGGCGCAGCATCTGCGGCGGCGGGGTCCAGCCCGGCCATTCGCGCTTGGCGCTGACCGACTTCACGCCGTACCAGCGGAAGCCGTCGCGGCCGACGCCGATGCCGTAGCGGATCGCGTGACCCGGCGAGGTCACGTAATAGAGCCGGCGCTCTGACGTGCGGATGACGATGGTGCCGGGCGCGTACTTCGGATCGATCGACACGCTCTGGCGCGGGATCGGGCCGGAGCCGCCCATGGACATGCCGCCCGGCTGGTTGAACATCTTGAAGAAGTCGAAGATCTCGTAGCGGTCGTCGGCGCGCGCCGGTGCGGCGGCCACCACCAGCGCCGCCAGAAGGGCGGCCACCAGAAGTCTCATCTGCGTCATGGCTCAGTCTCGGCTCGCGGGCGCTGGACGGCCCCGAAACTTTGTCGCCATAAAAGGGCCACCACTGCAACCGCTTTGTGCCTCACTTGCCGGGGCGCACGCCAGTGTGATGCGCTTTTTGCGCGCCCTGCGGTGCGCCGGCAACGGTGGGCCGGGCGCTAGGGGAAGGCGCCGGACCCGGCCACCGCTCAGCCGGGGGAGATGGCCGCCGCAAAGCGCGCCAGGGCGGCATTGAAGGCCTCGGGCGCCTCCTGGAACGGGGCGTGGCCCGCCTGCGCGAACAGTTCCAGCCGGGCGCCGGGCACGGTGGCGGCGATGTGCTCGGCCATGGCCGGTGCCACCACGATGTCGTGCGCGCCCTGCACCGCCAGCACCGGCAGATCGAGGCTGGCCAGCAGATCGTCATAGTCCGCCGGCCGGCCGAACATGCCGGCGCGCACGGCCGCCGGCACCATCATGTTGAAGCCGAGCAGGGTCTCGAAGACGTCGCGCTCCGGCGCGCGGGCGAAGCAGCTGCGCAGGAAGGCGCGCGTGGCGGCGACGTTGGTGGCGGTATCGGCGCTGCACATCTGCCGCATCAGGCGGTTGCAGGTGCCGAAGAACCGCTTCTCGTTGGACACCACGCCGGCCACGAATACGATGCCGGAAATGGCGCCGGCTCCGTAGGCCGCCAGATAGTCGCAGATGATGCGCCCGGCATAGGACCAGCCCACCAGGAGCGGGCGCCGCAGCCCGGCCTGGTCGATCACCGCGGCGAGTTCGCCGGCCCAGCGCTCCGCCTCCTGGTAGAAGACCGCCTCGAGCGGCTTGTCCGACGCGCCGTGGCCGCGGAATCGTAGGTGGCGCGCCGCAGATGGGCGAGCTGCGGGCCCGCCACCTGCTCGCTCCAGCACAGGCCGCACTGGGAAAAGCCGTGGATGAAGAGCAGATCGGGACCGGACGGCGGGCCCTGCGGCTCCCACACGCTGGCGGCGATGGCGAGCCCGTCCGGGGTGGTCACGCGCAGGCTGTTCGGGGCGAAGGCGGGGGTGTCCGTCATGGCGTCAGGCTTGCCCCAGCTTCCGGCATCTGCCAAGCCCGGTCGTCTGATTTCCGCCGTCAAGACCCCGCAGCCTCGCGGCCGCGGCCGCCCGATCCGAGTCGCCCGAATCGCGGTCTCCGTGCACACTTCGCCCATCACAAGACTCACGGCGCCGTCCAATTGAGGGAGCACGCACATGCACCATCGGTTCCGTCTGAAGGCGCTCGCGCTGGCGCTGGCGTGCGGCGCGGCGCTCGCGTCCGCGCCGGCCGGCGCAGCCGAGAACTACATGAGCGTCGGCCTGCCGTTCTTCGCGCCCTACCGCGTGGCGATCGCCCATGTGGACGTGCGCGACGGCAAGGTCACGGGCACGCTGGCGCCGCCGGCCGGCGATCCGCGCCCGCCGCTGCCGCTCTCCGGCACTCTCGCCGACGGGCGCATGCGGCTCGTCATCGGCACCGGCGCGGATGCCTATACGCTCGATCTGCGCGAGGGCGAGGTGGACCAGCAGCAGATCTGGAGCGAGGTCGCGCCGCTGCCCGACCTCGACGCCATCGCTTTGTTCCGGCCGCTGGGCGGCTTTTCCGAAGCCGGCCTCGCCTTGCAGCATCTCGACGTGAACTGGTGCGGCCAACTGATCGGCGGCCTTGCCATCGAGCTGAACACCGCCGCGCTCAGGGGCGCGGCCGAGGCGCCCGCCGCGCTGGCCGATCTCGACGTGGTGGTCGGCCCGAACCGGGGCAACCTCGCCAGCGTCAAGCTGAAGGATGTCTGGTCGCGGCTGCGCCTCGCGGTCCAGGCGGCCGATGCCGACCCGGTGGTGGTGGATGTGCGCGCCCCGCTCGGCGGCGAGGCCCAATTGGCCCGCACCCTGCGCGCGCCTGCCGCAGGTGGCGGCCGGTGGGGCTGCCAGCGTCCTGCGGCGAGATGGCACTGGGCCGCGGTGCCGCGCGAGCGGATCGTGGACGGCGGCGCGGTCAGCGAGGCGAAGCTCAAGGCCTATGCGGAGCAGCTTCTGCCGCGCTTTCTCTCCGGCGCCGAGCCGGGGCGCGCGCAGCCCCGCCGCGCGCAAGTTCAAGCTCACCGGGCTCCAGCTGGCGCGCAGCGCCTCCGGTCTGCCGGCCGTCACGGCGACGCTGCAGGGCGACGCGGAGGCGACGCGCCTCGGCAAGGGCGAGGTGGACCAGTTCGCGCTCACCCTCACGCCGGTGGTCACCGCCGGCGACACCGGCGAGACCATCTCGCTCATTCCCTCCGTCTCGCGCCTGCGCACGGCGCCGCGCCGCGGCGCCCAGGCGCCGGACGATGCCGCCTTCAAGCCGGCCGAGGATCCCGCGCTGACCGCGGCGGTCCGCCACCGTCTCGCCACCTGGCTCGCCGCCAATGAGAGCCTGGCCTGCTCGTTCCTGACCCAGACCGCGTTCCAGGAGCCGGACAACGCGCTAATCTGCGCCAACCGCATGCTGGACGCCGTGGCGGGGGACGAGGGGGGGAATTGAGCCCCCCGTCCAGAGAGCGGCGCGGGCACGCTGCGACAGACGGCCAAGCCGTGCGCGAGGAATGGAAGAAAGGGATTGCGGAATGGTGGGCGATGCAGGGACTTGGCACCGAACCGAATGAGCCTGAATAGCGCCGAATGCGGCTCGCGGCGCGTCACTCAAGTCATTGATATTACTATATTTTTGCCGTATTCCCATGCCATATAGCCCCGTATTGCACCGCATTGCGTGGCCTGCCATTCCGGGGGCCGTGCCGGTAGCTTGGGCAAAGGGTGGCCACATGGGAAAGCTGACGGTGAAGCGGGTAGCCGGCCTCAAGGACATGGGCCGATACGGCGACGGGCAAGGGCTGTTCTTACAGGTGACGGCCACCGGGACGAAAAGTTGGCTCTACCGCTGGGAGCGGGATGGCCGCGAGCGGTGCATGGGGCTCGGCAGCGTCCACGACGTGGACCTGGAGGAGGCGCGGGACTTGGCCCGCGACATGCGGCGGCTGGTCCGCGCTGGTCGCGATCCCGTTGCCGAACGTAGGGCCGAGCGCGAGCAGCGGAAGGCCGAAGCGCACAAGCTGCTCCTATTCCGTGACGCAGCGACGCAATATTTCGATAGCCACGAGCGGAAATGGGCCAGCCGGAAGACCCGGGAGGTTTTCTTGGCCCGGCTGAAGACGTTTGTTTATCCGCACATCGGAGCGCTGGCCGTCAGCGACATCAGCACGGCGGACGTGTTGAAGGTGTTGGAGCCGATTTGGCACAGTAGGACCGAAACCGCTTCGAGGGTGCGCGGGTACATCGAGGCAATTCTGGCGTTCGCCACGGTGAAGGGCTATCGCACGGGCGACAACCCGGCACGATGGGCAGGCCACCTCCGGGAAGCTCTGCCGTCCCCGGCTGCCATCGCGCCCGATCAGCATTACGCAGCGTTGCCCGTCAAGGAGTTGGCCGCCTTCTTCGCCCGTGTGACCACAATGGGCGGCATGGCTGCCATCGCCCTGCGGTTCACGATTTTGACGGCCGCGCGGACGAACGAAACCATCGGCGCGACGTGGGACGAAATCGACCTTGAGCGCGGCCTATGGACGATCCCTGCGGCCCGCATGAAGATGCGGCGCGACCATCGCGTGCCGCTCAGCCAAGCCGCCATCGACCTGCTCAAGGCCGTGCCACGCGAGAAGGGCAACGCCCATGTGTTCGCCGGCATGCGCAAGGGCTCGGGGCTCAGCAACGTGGCAATGCTCGGCCTGCTCAAGGTGCGCATGGGCGTGACCAACATCACGGTTCACGGGTTCCGCAGCACGTTCCGGGATTGGGCAGGCGACCACACCGAGTTTCCGCGCGAGGTGGTGGAAGCCGCCCTCGCCCATGCCGTGGGCGACGCGACCGAGCGGGCTTACCGGCGCGGCGACGCATTGG
The DNA here is from genome assembly GCF_057364445.1 of Xanthobacter sp. BG11Y11_SDJG. NCBI lineage: Bacteria > Pseudomonadati > Pseudomonadota > Alphaproteobacteria > Hyphomicrobiales > Xanthobacteraceae > Xanthobacter > Xanthobacter sp. BG11Y11_SDJG. The sequence goes on along the minus strand of NZ_JBNFNU010000003.1, from coordinate 55,471 downwards.
AACGGCGGCGCATTTTGATGGAGGCTTGGGCGGACTATTGCCTTGGGAAGGTCGCACCGTCGAATGTGCTACAGCTCCGCGCATGACGGACGATGCAAAATCCCAGCGTGTGGCCGCCGTCCTCGCGGCGATCAGGCCGTTGGCCGCGGAGTATTACCGGCTGACGGGAAAGCCCCTCGGCGTCACCGGGGAGCTGGGCGAGTATGCTGCGGCCGACCTTCTCGGGCTCGAACTGGCCTCGGCCCGGACCAAGGGCCATGACGCTCTCCGCATCGGTGCGGACGGCACAGCCCGCCGGGTGCAAATCAAGACGCGCGTGGCCGACGCCAAGGGCAGCGGCAGCAAGAAGCTCGGCACCCTCAGCCATCACGATCACTGCGATACGGTGTTGCTGGTGCTGTTGAACCCGGTGACGTTTGAACCGCATCAGATTTGGGAAGCCCCCATGTCCAGCCTCGCCGAGCGGTTGGCTATGCCCGGCTCGAAGGCGCGTGAGCGGGGCCGGCTGAGCATCGGGGAGTTCAAGGGCATCAGCCGCCTTGTATGGCCTTCATCCGGTGGATGAGCCGGGGTTGCGCTGACTTGTGGTCAATTTCCCCAATGATCGCAGGCTAGTTCGGAGTCAGAATTAGGAACCGAACCGTCCGAGAACAAACCGGGATCAAAAAGGGCGCCTTCCGGTGCTTTTTTTTGTGGCCGCCTGGGAATGGAAACGATGGCATCTGCGATCACCAAAATTTCCACCACGCGCGCGCGCCGCTGGGGTTCCCGTATTGAATCAAATCCGTACTCTTGAACCAAAAGTCCAATCGCCATAGCCGAAAATATATCGATCGTGTTGCATTGCGGAGCTGATCCAAAATTTAGATGGGACCCGTCACTCTTGAACATGCAGAATACATTCGATGAAAAATTTGAATCTTCAAGTGTGACATAAATAACCGGCCTCCGTATATTCATGTCAAAGACAGTCATAACATACCTATAAAAAATGATCCCAGATCCGGCTATTGGGTTTAAAATTTCAGAGACAAAAAACTGATATATTCCAGTATTTATAATTTTTATTGGCTTAGATTTTGTGATATCCGGCATGCTTCCTGTAAATTTTATCGGGTATATATGGGCATTGGCGTCCATCAACATTTCCTCCATAAACTCAAAGCGCGCTTTCATTGTCGTCTCGAGTAGGAACTTAATCAGGATTCCTCAGGATGTCTGCTTGAATATAGTCCGTATCAGCAGGGCGCTTAACCCATAGATCGCGCCAAGCGTCGCGCGCCGTCCCGGCCACGGCTAGGGCAAACTGATTTGGACTAACCCGATTCCCATTAAAAATGACATAGTCCCCTTCAACACGAGCATAATGAAACTCTCCCGCATATTTCATACGCAGAAGCGTGCCAGAAGGTAGAAAAAGTGCCTTCCAGTGAAATCCACGACTGCCGTCATCCACGATATCTGGGAGAAGAGAATCTGATTTCCACTCTGCATTTTCCATCCAATAAGCAACGGCATCCCGAACGACTTCAACAGGATCGCGCTTGCTCCCTCGTTGGCGCAGAAATTCGATAAGATCGATAAACTGAACAATATCTAGGGGGACAGACACGACCGATTTCATAGGATAGCTCCCGAATTGCATCAGCGTGGCCACGATATCCAATTTCAGATTAAAATCAACAAAAATTGCTCAAAATTGCTGATTCATGCGTTTCCTCCGCAGAACCCCGATAGGCCCTAATGGGCAAGTCCATCATCGGCCTGCCGGACGACGCCCCCAACCGAGACCGTCCGCCACGGAGGCGGGACATGGGCGCGAGCATGGTGCCGTTCGCAGTAGGGCGAGCCCGGCTGCACCATGTCGCCACACGCCACAAGGTCGGCGCCGGCCCCATCGACCGGCCATCGGCAGTGCAGGCGTGCGCAGTCGATCAGAAGGCGGCGGTGGGGGGTGTCTTCGCTCATACCAGTTCCCTCCGGCGCTGGACCTTGTGGGTTGCAGGCGGGCGCGTCCGGCTGGTGGCCGCCTTGGCCCGCATCCAGGCGAGCACTTCGGCCTCGATCCAAACCCGCGTTTTGGCGCTCAGGTAGACGGCGCCGGGAGTCGCCTCGCGCACCAAGTCATCGAGGAAGCTGCGGCCGATGCCGACGAGTGCGTACACTTCCTCCACCCGCAGGAACCGAAGGTTCGGCTCGTTGCTGGCGGGGGCGTTGGAGTCTTCTTCCGACATGACCGCTTCCACTGTGGCTTTTCGCCCCGCATGGGGCTGCATTACGTTGTGACTGACTGTAACCACAGTGAAAGCGTTGATTTGAAGCGATTTCTGCAGTCTGATGTGAAGTATTTGCACTGCGATTATGCGCAATACTTGTGTGGAGTGCTATTTGTCGTGGAGGCTCACAGGACAGGGGAGGCATGGACGGAAAGGGGACCGAGGACGGGGATGGGGCGGGGATGGACGGAAGGCCGACCACTCTCTTTCACGCGCACGCGGTGCCTCGTCCACCGGACTCGCGTAGGACGGCCGTGGGCGGGCGTTTCGCTGGGGCCGGCCAAGGCAGCCCGGCCACCCGCCGCGCGAGTCTGGTCCCCACCGCTGGCGAGCGGCGCAGCCTGTCCCGGCGCTAGGGTGCCCCCGCACGTCCCCTGCGTCCCCGCGAACGTCAGGGGCGGGTGGACGTGCAGGGGGAGTCGATGACCACATTGGGGGCAGCGTCTTGCCGGCCAGCTCGACAGGTTCGGCGGCACTGCCGGGTGTCGAATGCCGCTGAACTCATTAGAGGTATTTTAGGCGGGCAAGGGGTAGCCTACGGCTGGGCACCCGGCGGCTAAACATTTCACAAGTTTATATAGGAAATTTGGCCCCCCTTACCCCCTTGGCCCCCTTCCGAACATTGCAACGATTTTGGGAAGAAAATTTTGAAGTTGGCAAAATAGGCGGAAGGGTTTCTATGGGGGGCCAAAGGGTGGCCAGTGGGGCCAATGTCCATAAACTAATACCGCCGGCACCTTTTTTGGTGCCGGCGGTATTAACTTGGAATCCAGCTTTACAGCTATCGACGGTACAATTCCGCTTCAACGTCCGGGCCGCTTGCGTTCTGCCACCTTTCTGGGTTCCGCAGAATCCACACCTTTGGGCGCTGCCCACCAAACAATCTCAAATCCTTAGTCAACTTCGCAATGCCAGCCTTCCGCGCTATGGGGCCGAGCAGCTTCCAATTTCGGGACGTGTTGGCATCTCCCAACTCCGGCGGCTTCCCAAACACCGCTGCGTACAGATTGTCAGCGAGGATCACGTCAGGCACGTGCGACGCTGCCAGATCTCTAGCGCGCTCGTCCTCTGCGCTCATGCTGGCGCCAATGACTGACAGCTTGGCCATATTCATGGCCGCACGCTCACCCGGATTGAAAGTCGAAATATTCCTTGTCCGAAGGCACTCCCGCACGCTGGAAATGAACAACGGCTCATCAACAAGTCTATAGATTTTCTATAGTATTCCGGTTCTCTAGGTTCGCAATGGTTCAAAATAACGTTCCAACGCCTATCCGTGTCGTCCAACGGCAATGCATCTTCATGGTTGCTGAATAGGAGCCAGCGTGAAAAATTCCGCTCAGTGAAGCGCTTAACGTGCTTCTCATTGATCGTCTTGTATTCTTCTGTAGCCCACTTCTTCAGCGTCTCGCTGTGCTCCCATCTGACACCGGCTCCGCCTTGACGAATTTCGTCAACTTCAATGAGGAGTTTTTGCGAGATTTCAGCGTTGAAATTCGTCTGAAGTGCGAGCTCCAACTTGAAGTTCGTCTCAGCGTATTGCTTCCATACGCGTTTAAGGACGGTCGCAAGCCAGTTCCGTCCCGTACCCGTCTTGGGCATAATCAACAAGTAGTGCGAGTGCGGGAGCACGCCGGGTTGCTGCTCGATGTGGGCGAGCCAATTCAGGAACCGCTCGCGCTCCTCCTGGATCGGCACGAGATAAGCTACATGGTCGAGGAAAGGTTGACACCGTGCCTGCCAGTCCGCAGCCGCCACGTGTGGGAGGCGCGCCATACGTTCAATGCCGGCCGTCCATCGGGGCTGTAGCAAAAATCCCCCGCGTTCGGATTGAAGTCGTACACGTCAACCATGCGGCGGCGAGAATTCTTGGACCACAAATTGAAGAGCGGAATTTCCTTTTCTTTATTGTTGACATCCATGTATTTGTACACGTTGTGTGCGAGCTTTCGGGTCATCGCGCCTAGCGAATAGCTCCACTTCGGGCGATCTCGGAGAGCAATTTCCACATCCTTCATCGACACCTCGACGAAGCATTCTAGCATGGTGTCAACATCCATTGTCCAATCAATGGAGTTAATGTCTTCAACGGTATCTAGTTTCCGAATAAAATCCGCGCGCTTCTTCTGCCGATCCGCAACCTGAAACGCGAGCGCAGTGCGGACGGTGCGGAATGCGTAATAGTCGCGTGACGCCTTCTCCCGTCTGCCAAGCTGCGAGGCCCGGAACAGGCGCACCAACTGAACCCGGTTGCCGGTGTGGAACGCCAGCATGCAGACGAGCGCGATGTCCGCCTCGCTCTGACTCTCATACGGGGAGCCGTCTGCCTTTTTTGCGAGCTTCCAGTCCCCATCTTCATACAGGGTGACGAACTTTTGGGAATTCGCAGCCCCACGGCACTTCGCCAGAATCTCCTCATCCGTTTCCCGCTCAAGCTCGTCGGGGATGTCCTCCTCCGCAACCTTCGATGCGCCCTGTGCTTTCTTAATCTGCTCCACCATGTTGGTGAGCTTTTCGCCACCTTCCTTGACATCGGATTTGTGGACGAGATTGCCAGTACAGATCATGAAGCGGGAGAAGCTGTACACCTCGATGCCGTCACGCCGCTTGCCCGATTCAAGATCGCCATAAAGCCAGATGTGGACACCCTTTCCGCTGCGACTGTATTCAGTGTAGCTGTCGAACGCCTCAACAACCCGATGATACAATTCGAGCCGGTCAGCCGGAACGTCGCCTTTCGCGTCAATGTCGATGACCGCGAACGGGTCTTCCTTCGTCAGCATGAACCCGACATCGCCGCCGAAACGCAGCGCCGCCTCAACCGCCGCGCCGAAGTCCATCCATGTGTTCGGGTTCGTCGAGCTGGCATTCAGCGGCGCGCCGTCCATCACCCGCATAGGAGCTTTGCTGTGACGCAGCGCGAACGCCCACTGCTTCCGCTCCCGCGCCTCGCGCGGCAGGTTATTCAGACGGGCCAGTAGGGTGTCACGCATCCGCTCGTGCCACTGCTCGTGGAGCAAGGCCGCATAGTCCGGCGGCAACTCGTCAGGCTCCGGGCCGGCGGAAGTAACATCAAAAGGCTTGCCGAGTTCTTTGACTAAATCCACCACAAAGCTAACTCTCCTGCGGGAAGTCAAAGCAGAAGAAGCCGCCGCTGGGCCTTGCAAGGCTTTGTGGCTTGGTGTACACAGGAATTGCCAACTTCCTGCATACACATCGGCTTCCCGCCATATGACACCCTCGCGCTTCCCGGTGCGGGGGTGTTGTGTTTTATACGTCGCTTTTACTTATGGCGCCAGTTCATCAACTTTTGCACCCTGGTTCGGTTCCCAAGCCGCCCACCTGCGCCCGTTGACCTCCAAGGGCATTCCAGTGTGATCCAAGGCCAGCCCCGAGGCCAGCCCCCTGAGACCCGGCGCATCGCCGGCTGCGATGATCCCCATGTGGTCACTGCTCGCCCTCGTCGCTCGCGACGGACACCAGCGCCGGGATGCTCGGCTGCGTGAAGTTGCCAGCGAGCTTGGAGGCCACAGCATCCAGCGCCCCTCGAAGCTCCTCGTTGAACTCCACGGCGGGGGCGCTCGTGACCGTGACGTTCTGCTCGATCATGGGCCCCGCATTCCGGTAAATCGGATCGGCGCTGCGGAGCATGTTCATGCACCATCTGACACCCTCGGCATTGCCTATGGCGGCTTCTTCCTTGATGCGCTGCTCATAGAACCAGACCCGCAACCCCTGCCCAATGCGCAAGGCGTGGCCCATGGCCTCACGCTGGTTCGCCCACGTGAACAAAGTATCTTTCGCGATCCCGAGGATGCCGGCCACGGCCGCGACGCTGTGGCCCTCGGCCATCCGCATGAGCACGACCTCGCACATATCCGGGTGATACCCGCCTGTGAACTTGGCGAGCAGCCTGTCCTCGCGCGCCTGTAGGTCTGGGGGCAATGGGCGAGGCTTCCACCTCAGCTTTGCCTTGTAGACGCTCTCAGTTCTTGTCAGCGGAGCGGGTGTATTCGACTTACGTTTGGTCGCCATACGGCATCCATTAGCTTGATTACTTTCTACAACCGTAGCATATGGCGCTGTGTCAGACAATTTATTCTTGCATTTCGAAAAACAACCGTTATTATTTCACAATAACAAGCCCCCGTTCCACGAATAGAAGGGCCGAACAGCGCAGGTGGAGTGCAAGTTATGAAAGCGATTACTGGCGGAGCCCTCGTCAAACGACTTGTCACCCTGCGGGGCAAATTCTTCTATGCCCATGAGCGCAGCGGCGACCATCGGCTCCACGCCGCGCTGAACGCCTTCGAGCACGAAGCCATGACGCTCCGAGGCGCGGAGGTCGCCTTCGCCAGCCAGAACGAGGCGGACCACGCAGGCGCGCTTTGGGATGAATGCCACGGGCTGGCGCTGCGGGCGTTCTACCGGATCGGCATGAGCCGCAGGGTTTTTGGGCTCGGGGTGGAGCCGCCGCCCCCTGTACCGCCGCAGTTCGGCGCCCCTCCTCCCGGCTTCGCCCCCTCCATCACCTGAAAGGACACCCGCGATGTTTCTCAAGCTCCAACGCATTCCGAACGAAGACCTGGAGGCCATTCGGGGCCGCCCTCGCAAGCTGTTCATGGAGGACCGCGCGCCGGTCAATCCGACCGAGGTTCGGCTGACCCAAATTCGCGAAAGCTATCTGGGCCGCCTGCGGGGTAAACATACGCCCACGGTGAAGGAAATCGCCGAACGCGTCGCCGCGAAGCAGATCGAGTGCGAAATCACCGCTGCTCTTTGGGGTGCGGATCACGCGTTCACGAGGCGGCAGGACGTGGAGCTCGGCCGCCTGATCGCCGCCTTGCACCTGGAGCACGGCGAGCCGCTGCACCCGGCCGACGAATGGCCGGACGAGCCGGACGATGACCACACCACCACCGAAAACACGGAGCAGTGACGATGATCGATCCCCGATTGAACCACAGCGAGCAGGGGTTCCCGCCCCGCTATGTCGCCGAGGCGCGCGATGCTCTGGCCGCAGCGGTCGCTAAGCTGCCATCGACTGCTGCGGCGAGGCTGCGCCAGATCGAGGACGCGGCACTTGCCGGCGAGGGCGCAGTCGCGGCGGCTCGGGCGAAGCGCGACGAGGTGGCTCGCCCGGTCGCAGAATTGCGCACGACGGTGGCGCAGAGCACCGCCCCACATCCCGGCAACCTTGAGCGACTTGCGCAGCTTGAAGCCGAGCTGGAGCACCGCGAGGAAGTGCTGCGGCGCTTTCAGGCCGAACGCATCGCGGCCAACGTGGCGTTCGGCGGCATCCACCGTGCGCTCGAAGCCCTGCCATCCAATGCCCGCCTCGTGGCGGTCCCGGCGCCCGAGCCGAAGAAGGGCCAGACGCTCACCAGCGTCCGCGAAACCATCGTCGGCCTGAAGGGCGACATCCACACGCTGGAGACGTCCGCGCCCACCATCGAGGAGCAGGAAGCCGCGCTACGTGCCGCCATTGCCGCGCGGGCGGAAGCCGGACGGCCGCGCTTGGACCGCGCCGGCCGTCTGAAGATCGCCCCCACAGCTAACGCACAGAGTGCGGCTCTGGCCGTGGCGTGCTGGGCATTCCCGGAAGCGGTGTTCGAGCGGATGGTGGCCGAAGGCGCCTTGCGCGAGAGCGGCGCCATGCCGGCGGCCGAGAAGGCGACGCAGCTCGCGGACCTTCGGGCGCGGTTGTTCGAGGCCGAGGTGCTGGAGGAAACCCTGCTTCTGCGGGACGGCGGCACCCGCCGGGCTGATGCGGACCCGTTCGCAGTGCTCGGCGTCCGGGTCGAGGTCGGCGTCAAGGCGCGGGCCGCGTGATGATTCAGGTCGCTCCCGCCGGTTCGGTTCCTTCCCGGCGGTCGAGCACAGGCACCACCGGGCGTGCTTGTGACGACTCGGCACGAAAGGAAGACGGAGGCGGTTCCCCTGTCCCGCATCCCGAACCGTCCCCGGTGGTGCCCATAGTTTCGACCGATGGCGGGCGACCGTGTGACCGCCAAGCCCTCGGTCGGAAAAGCCGGATGCGGCGTGCGTCCTAGAGGAGCGCACGAAAGGCGGCAGGCTCTGAGACTGCCGCGTCCCGCATCCGGCATCCATTCGCGGTTCGGTTCCTACCGGTGCCGCCCACAGACAAGCGGGGCCAAGGGCTGATGCCACCCATGTGGCCACAGCCCACGACGAAACCCCCGCTGAGCAACGGAAAGGACAACCGATGACCACGATTCTCGACCGCTTCGGACGCCCCAAGGAAGTGCCGGCTGGCTACATTCTTCAGGAGGGCGAGTCGGCATACGTCCCCATGGATAAGCTGCACAACCCCGCGCGCACCCGCCACATGGGCGATGCCGCGCTCGCGACCTTCATTCGGGACGCGGCCGGCGGCAAGGCCGATGACGTGCCCGCCGGCTTCTTCCGGGACAGCTACGGCCGGCTCCTGCCCACGGGCACCACCTCCGGCGATGATCGTGCGGACGGCCGGGCGCTAGGCGCACGGTTGACCTCTGAGGCCGAACTGCGGGACGCGTACAAGGCCGGCGACGCTGAGCCTTCCGGCGTGTCGGTGAACACCGAGCCCACCATCGCCCGGCACGGCGAGCAGGAAACCCCCGAGGTGAAGAAGGCCCGCGAGAAGTATGAGCGCGACATGGCCAACGCGTGGCGCCAGCCCGTGCCCGAGTCGGCCTGACGGCCGGGCCGTCGCGTGGGGCAGGCGCTGGCGGCATTTCACAGCTTGCCGGTGTCCGGCCTAGCGCCACGCTGGGCACCCGGCCCACTTTAGTGGGACGGCCACGACGCTTGCACCTACGCGGGTAGGCTTTTAGCTTGTCACTCTGCACTTCCATTTGGGGGGAGCCGTGCAAGCGAGACTAGAGCGGGTGATCCGCATCGCTGCGCCGATGCTGGCTTTGAGCGCCATTTTGCTATTCACGCCGATTGGCGGGTATATCAATTATTTTTTATCGGGCACATTCGTATTATTGGCGATCTATCTGTTTTTCAGCGGCGTGGCTGAAATATTTAGCTTCCGCGACTGGAATTATTGGCCTCATTGGCTTGGCATTCTGAAGCGTCTAGGCGGCGCTTTCGCCCTGATTGCTCTGATAATTACTATCCAGTTAATCCTGCCACCGCCGCCTATCAGTAACAGAGACTGTGAGTCGTTCGAGGGGCGCTCCGGTAGCCGAACTATGTGTCGGGATTAATGACATGGACTGGAGTGAGGTTCTAAAAATAGCAGGGACGGCTGGTGTCTCTGCGGCAATCGTGACTCAAGTGCTCGTGTGGGGGCGTGAGAGCTTTGGCACATGGCGTAGGAAGACGGCCAACGCAGCTTACCTTGCCATCCGGATCGCCGTTGTCCTTGAGGGGTTCGCCGCGATATGTTCGGAGGTCGTATCCGAAATTCGCAACTTTGAATCCTCTCGTGGGATCGTTGGCAGCGCCACCAAGGATCTCCCGCAACTCGCACCTTATCCAGTTGACGATGAGAGTTGGCGCGCGATGGATTTAGAATTGGTGGAAGAAGTTTTAAGTCTTCCGAACAAAATCCCAGCAAGTCAGCGGGGCATTGATTTCGCTGGCGAGGTTGGATGCGAGGACGACATTTCGCAGCGAAAGTGCCTTGAAGAAGCTTGCCAGCTTGGTCTCGAGGCTTTGCGCCTCGCAAAACGTTGCGCAACGATATAAGTTCTCAGCTTACAAGCCGGGTTACGACTACGCGGCGTATCTCCAAGAAGCCGCAGACGAAGCGTCAGAGCATCGACGCGCGGAGAGCGAGGCACAGGCATCAATGTGGTCCAAGGCACTCGCAGACCCGCAGGCATCCAAGTTCGGAAAGCCGGCTTAATTTGATTGGCAAAATTGGTAGCACGGCTCGCTTAGATAGCCCGTCCGACGAAAAAGGCGCCCCGTTCGATAACCACAAGTGCAGCGGCCGTCAGGCTTCTTTGCCCTCCTGCGCCGCCGTCCCCTTGCTGGCCTTCGTGACGAGGCCGATGGGCGGCAGTGCGGCGCGCGGGTGTCCGTAGAACCGGCGCCAGTAGGAATACTCGACCTTCACGTTGGTGGCGTTGAGCCCCGCCGCGTGCTTGCTGGCGGCCACCTCGCCCGAGGTCGGGGTGCGCCCGAGGTCGGCCATGGCTTTGTCGCACGCCTGCCACGCGAGCCAGCACTGGCCCCCGGCGGTGGGCTCCTTGATGCCGTTCTGCTCCCGGCGGACAAGGCCAGTGGCGGCCTTCAACTGCTCCTCGCGAGCCGCGTCGGCCTTGGGCTTGGCGCCCAGCTTGGCCCCGGCCTTCGGCTGCACTGTGGCCACCGACTCGCCCTTGGCCTTCGCAGGCACCTCGGCGGGCGCGGCGTCCTTCAGGCTGGTCAGAACCCGGCCGGTGCGCACCTTCTCGATTTTCACGGTCATGGTCGATCCCTTCGCTCTCTAGCGCTGACGTGCGCCACAAGCACAACCTATGAGAGTGAGGTGGGGCCTGCAACGAGTTTGTTCTCTATTCGTTCTCTTGCCGTCAATCATTCGGCGCCAAACCGTGGGTCATCGTGGGTTATGACCACGACAACGGGGAATTTCCTAATAATTTCAATAGAGAATGGTGGGCGATGCAGGGATTGAACCTGCGACCCCTCCCGTGTGAAGGGAGCGCTCTCCTTTGAAGCCGTTGGTATTGCTGGATCACCGAGAGCGTTTGGCCGCGTTTCGTTCACCCTTTTCCGGGGGTTTCTTGGGCATTCTTGGGCGCAGCCTGCTTCTGTTCCCGGATGACGCGCGCGCGTCCCTTGGCCGCTGAGAAGGCGTCCCCAATGCGCTCCTGGAAGTCAGGGGACTGGTGGTAATAGACCCGCTCGAACACCTCTTCGGACATGCCGAGATAGTCGGCGCCTTCCCGCACGCTCGCTCCGCCCTGGGCCAACCAAGTGCCGGCGGTGTGGCGTAGCCAGTGGGGCGTCACCTTTTCCGGCAGCGTGTCGCACAGCGTCCGACCGTCCTCACGTGCGCCGACCCAGCCCTTGCGCACCTTGCCTGCGACCTTCTCGGCGCCCACCGAGATAACCCATTCGCCGGCGAACCAGATCCGCAGCTTGCCAACGCCGCAGGTGTGCCAATAGGCGAGGGGGGATACGGGCCGGTGGTCGGCGCTTGTCCGTCTCCTTTTCCGCCAGGCCCCGGCGGTGGAGTATGCCCCGGTCCACGTCGATCCACGGCCCGTCCATGCGCGGCAACCAGGACGATTCCCGGATCGCACCGTGGCGGGAGCCTGAATAGAGGGCGAGAAGGATCAGGCGCGCGGTGCGCTTGCGCTGGGTCCGCGTGGACTTCGGACGGCGCAGAAGCGTGCCGTTCTCCCTGTAGAAGCCCAGCGCACCGGCCAGCAGGGCGGCGGCTTCCCGGTGCTCCAGCCCCCGGCGGTTGGTCGGGGCCATGGCAGGCATGGTCACCACTGGCACCATGTCGAGTGTGAATTCCGCGTGGTAGTGGTTGATCGCGGCGCTGAGGACCACGAGCTCGCGGCGAGCGGTCTGGTCCGACACCTTCCGCTCCCGGCGCTCGGGCCACTCTGGCGCGGCAGGCCCCTCATGGGTCCGCCAACGCACATAGTCGCGGCAGATCGCGGCGCGAATGTCCGATATGGGCTTCGTGCCGAAGAACCGCAGAAGGTGCTCCACATAGATCAGGCTGCGGTCGTAGAGGTCCTTCTCGCGCGGCGTCGCGCCTTCGCCTGGATCCTTGTGATCGGCATAGAAATTGAGCACGTCCGCGATGGGGAGCATGCCGGGATTGTGGGTGCCGATGGCGCTGGTGTGCTTCCTCGTCAGGTAGCGCGCAAGCGCTTCCTCCGCTCCTGCACGCTCTCCAGGGCCGCAGCCTGTGCTGACCTCAACCCCGCCGGAATCGAGGATGACGAAGATGGGCGCACGGCCCCTGCGCTCGCGCAGGAAGAGGCGGGGGCCTTTTGGTGGGCGCGGCATCGGCGTCTCATGTCCCGGATAGCGGCTGGGGTGACGAAGAACTTCCCCGCGATGAACTCGGCCGTCAACCGGCCGGCGCGGATCTCCGTCCGAAGCGACGACACGGTAAGCGGTCCGGCGGGCCAGAAGACCGCAACCGCTTCGCCCAAGGTCATCAGCTCGTCATGGCCCCACTCTTCCGGCCGTGGGCGCGCGCTGGCCCTCTGGTCCCGCGTCACCGCACCCTCTCTCCCGCCCGCGTCCGCTCGCGGGGGTTGTCGGTAGCGATCCATCCCAGAATCACATCGAGGCTTCCTATCGGAGCGTCGGCTGGCACCGCTTCCATATAGGGGTCGACCACCAGGTAGGCTCCGCCTTGCTCCCTGAGCACGAGGCCACGCTTGCGCAGGAGCCGGCGCGCCCGTCTCTCGTCCTTCTGGCGCTGAATGCTCCGCTCGAAAGCGGCGAGCACTGAAGCCTGAATGTCGGCCTGGCTCATGAAGCCTCCCCGGCCGGAAGCGCAGGCACGTGGACCCTGAAGCCGTCCGGCGAAGGCTGGACGGTCGCGTGGTGAAGGCCGTTGACGCGCAGCAGCAGGCGGATGCCCTCGATGGGCGTGTCCACGACATACTTGCGCGACTTGCGAAGCAGCCGGCTCTCGCCGCGGACCTTGCGCCAGTGCCGCTCCTCCAGCAGGGCATGCACCACCACGTGGTCGTCGTAGTGGCAAATCTCGCCGAGAAGGCTGTTCTCGTCCTGGCTGCGCGCAAGCGGGTGATAGCACAGGGTGTGCAGGTGCGGGTGCTTCCGCTCGGCGCGGGGCCGGCGCCTCATGGGCACGACGTTGTTCATGATTTCGCCTTCGCGCGCGTGCCCGGCACCAGGATGGCGAGGGCATCGAGAAGGGCGCTCGCAATGAGGCGCTCGCTCGTGTTCGAGCTTTCTTCCTCGGCCAACTCCCGGAGGGCGTCGGTGTGCACCTCCTCCGGATAGCACCATTCGAGGGCGCGCATCTTCACCATGACGCCCGCTGCGGTTTTCGCGGTCGTTCCGATGATGACGCGGCAGAGTTCGCTGATCTCGTCCGTGACGCGCTCGAATTCGGCGTTCACAGCCTCCGCCCCGGTGGTGCGCCGCGCCTCTTCGCCCCCGGCGTGCCAAGCATCCAGTGCGGCGAGCAGTGCGGCCGCGCGCGGGCGGGTCACGATGTTGGGCGTATTGCAGGCCCGATCGAGCGTCCGCAGGTGATCATGCAGGCGGTAGTTCACCCAGAGCCGCCCCTTCTTCTCCTGCAAGAGGTGCTCTCCGCCGCGCTCGTAGGCGAGCAACTCCGGCGCAGGCGCGGCCGGATTTGCTCGGCAACGTTCACCAGCCGCTTTTCCTCGGCGACCAGCTCGCGTTCCGTCGACCACAGATCATCGAGCCGACGCCCCATGGCCAGGAGCGCGGCGTCGGGGTGCTCGCCGGCTTGGGCCTTCGGCAGGATCGCGACAGGCACCGCGAGCGCGGCGACGGTGCCCAGGGCGCCGGCAGCCTTCAGGACAGCGCGGCGGGTGTTGGGGATCTCAGACATTGGCGCCCTCCATCATCAGGAGGTCGCGGACGACGGAGAAGGCGAGGCCCTCGGCGTCGGCCTCGTCCGCATCGGTGCAGATGGCCGCTACGGTCTCCTCGCCGGTGCAGTAGAACGCCACCTTGGCCTTGAATATGATCTCCGCGATGGACGAGGCCTTGGCCAGCATGATTTGGTGGCGCTTCGCGAACATCTCCTCGCTAAGGCGACTGTCCTCAGCCTCGATCAGATCTAGGCCCAGGGAACGGTTGATGCCGAGCGCTTCGCCCTCGCGACGCACCCACGCGGCGAGAATTTCCGAAGCCCGCGCCTGCGCCGACATGGAGCCCTGCGGCGTGCACCTGAGGATCTTGGCATAACCGCCATGATACCATGCGGGGTCGGAACCGATCTCCCGCTCCTTCGGAATGCCGCAGGTGAGGTTCAGCGCGGCGTCACTGTCCCGGTAGAGCAGCGCCGGGTCGCTCAGCCTCGGGGACAGCAATTCGCAGGCGCGCTCTTCGAGCGGGTCGCGACGGCGCTTCAGGTCTTCGTCGCGAGCGAGGAGCGCTTCCCAGTCGGCCATGAGCTGGGCGAACTGAGGCGCCGCAGGGCGAGCCTTCTTAGGCTCACTCCGGGTCGCAACGGCGGGTAACGCTTTATGCGGGGGGCTCTTGGCGAGCATGGCGGGCACTCCATCGGGTGGCGATGGAGCGATAATGCATTAATGCTATTTTTGGTCAATCGTGAAATTGCAAAAAATGCTCATCGTTCGTGGGCGTGCCGCACCACATAGAGCACTTCTCCTATGATTTTCACTGACTTGTCGCCATCGTGGGGATATGGGATCGCGGAGGCGAAGCGCTGGTCTCGTGAGGAGAACCGCAGGATCGGCCCATGAGCGCCGTGAGCCACAACGCGCGCGGACACCTCGATCAAGTGGCCGTCTGGCGATTGCCGCTCGACGATCACAACATCTCCTGCCATCGGTGCACGCTTGGTCGCCTCGGAACGCACACAGAACAGTATATCTCCGTCGTCAGCAATTCGATCCAAACTCCGTCCCCGCATCACGACGCCAAAGCATGAGCGGGGATCGTAGTTTGAGGAACGGATCAACAAATATCCGAATTCCCGGTCATCGCTGATTTCGGGCTCGCGCCATGCGCCGGGTTCAGCCGCTCCTATTACGACCGTCGCGCCTGGATCTTCACCCGGGGCACCCCAGCGCTTTTGATCGTAGATGTCGGGGTTATAATAGGGAGCAAGGTTCAAAGCGACAGAATCCGGGGCAGAGAAAAACGGGCCAGGGCTTATCCCGCTGGCCTCAGCAATCCGGCCAATCGTCTTTGTCGTCAGCGTGAACTTGTGACCCGGATCGTTCAAGGGGCGCGTGAGCGTGGTCGCGGCAACCCCTGCGCGCTTCGCGAGCTCGGTGGCGGATATCCCCATCTCCTTCAGAACGAAGCGAAGATAGGCGGTGGCGGCGGGTTCGTTCGTGCTCATGTCTCCGTTATGCACCGCCATGTGCATAATTGCATCATGCATTAAAGCTTGCATTCAGAGCTTTGCTGCATCATGGTTATCGAGCCATGACGATCCAGAACGAAATTGCCTCGCTCCAAGCCCGCCTGACCGATTTCGGCATCTCCATCGGCGAGATGCTGGAAGAGGCGAACATAGACCGCTCAATGTGGACGCGGTGGCGGAGGGGCGCGACCGTTCCCCGCCTCGACAACTGGTATGCTGCGCGCGATGCGGCGGAACGTCTGATCGCCGCCCGTGTGCGCAACGCGAAGGTGACGGCCCCGACTGGGGAGGCCCAGCCATGAGCACCGGAACCGTCTCCATCCTCGGCACCGACGTGCAGGTGGTCGAGTACAAGGGCGAGCGGGTCGTCTTGCTGGCGCAGATCGATGCGCTGCACGGGCGCCCGGAAGACGCCGCTTACAAGCAGTTCGCCCGTCACGAAGGGCGGTACGTTGAAGGCGAAGACTTCATCTCCGTAAACGCCTCCGAATTTCGGAACCGTTTCCCCGGTCTTGTCGGGGCGCGCGGCGGGACAACGATGAAGCTGTTCACCGAGCGTGGCTACGGCAAGATCGTGCGGGCCTGGAATGACGACCGGGCGTGGGCGCTGCATGACGAAATGCAGAACGCCTACTTCCTCGTGAAGAGGATCGCGGTTCCCGATCCGGCGGCGTTCGCTCACCAGTGCATGGACGCGCTGGAGCGGCGGTTCGTGGCGTTTCTCTCCGGGCAGTCTCTCATGCAGGACCCAGGCCTCACGGCCGGTGACGTGCTGGCGCTGGCGGGGGTCTCCCGCCGGAAAGGGCTGAAGGGCCTCGCCGGATTCGTCTCCCGTCGCCTGGAGCGTTGGCATCTTCAGCACGGTGCCGCGCTGCGGCTCGGCCGGCTCGGCCGCATGACAGCGAAGCTATTCGATCCGGCAGCCACCAAGGCATGGTTGGATGCCGGCGGTCGGAGCGAGATCGAGGACTGGATCAAGGAGCGCGTCGGCCAAGGGAAGCTGTTCTCCATCGTCCCGAAGAAGGACGAGCCGAAGTGACCGACACGCGCCGGTCTGGCGCTTCCGAGGGGGGCGCCGCGAAGCCCATATCGGCGGCCGAGATGGTGGAGACCGCCGAGGAAGAGGCCTGCCGCATCGAGAGCGTTCAGCGCGTGCTCGTAGCCGCCGGAGATCGCGAGGTCGTCCATCCGGGGCAGATGCGGAAGGCAGCCGTGTTCTGGGAGATCGCCCGGCTGCTGCGCATCTGGCAGGCGAACGAGCCCGAGTTGCGCAGGGCCATCAAGAGGCTGCCCGGCCGTGGGTGAATTCGGCACGGGAGGCCCCGCCGCGCGCAGGGCGATCGAGCGCGCCGTCACGCCCATCGTGGCGGATGCGGTGGCGCTAACCAAAACAGCGGATGGTTCCGGAGCAGCGATCGAAACCGCGCGGGCAGTGATGCGCGCGGCGGCCCAGGCGCTGGCGGAGCATGCCGGCCCGGCGGCTGCCGCTGAGGAGGTCTACCGGGCCGCCGACGAAATTCTTTCTCACCGAGGTGAAGCATGAGCGTGCAGGCGATCTCGTGGGCGAAGTCCCAACGCACCGGAAGCCCGATCCGCAAGCTCCTGCTGCTGGCCCTTGCGGATCGCGCGGACCCGAAGGGAGAGGTGCGCCTGGCACATCTGGTGGCGATGCGGGAGACAGAGCTTTCCGCTGATGCAGTCTCATCGATGTTGCGCGAACTGGAGGCCGGCGGCTTCATCTCTCGCGTCCTCGATGAGCATGGACTGATCACCGCCACGCTCAAAATGCCTTCGGGGATCTGATCGTCATGGCCGAACAAGGCGGCTCGCTGCCGCATCCCCTTGTCCCCATCGATGCCGATCTGCGTGATTTTCCCTTCATGCCGGTGGATATCGCGCGGCTGTTCGGCAGCGAGTTCCACGGGCAATCGAGCGACGCGGAATGGCGCGCGGGGGTGACGCTTTGGCTGAAGAGCTACCACCAAGTTCCTGCCGCTTCTCTGCCTGCTGACGACCTGCAATTGGCGCGCCTCGCGGAATTCGGGCGAGACATTCGCGGGTGGAAGAAGGTCCGGTCGAAAGCCCTTCGCGGATGGATCGAGTGTTGCGATGGCAGGCTCTATCATCCCGTCGTCGCTGAGAAAGCGCTCGAAGCGTGGATTGGTCGCCTCACGCAACGCCTGCGCGGCGGGCTCGCGATTGCGAAGCGCTGGGGCAAGCCCGCCGACACCGCCGGGATCGAAGCGGACATTCTTGCGGCGGCCACCCTGCTGCGAGGACTGAACCCGTCCGCCGGGGTTTTCCGCAAGCCGGACATCCAGAAGATATTGGTTTCAAGGCCCGAGGCCACTTCAGATGAATACCGTGGGGATACCGCTGGTATCTCTGACGCTGCTCCGGAGGAATACATTCGGAATACCGCTGGTACTCCTGAAGCCATCGCTGAGGGATACCCTGGGAATACCAAGGTGAGAGGGGAGAGGGGAGAGGGGACAGTAGTAGTATTTCAGCCAGGAGGTACAGATACCTCTCAGGATGTAGAGCAGGGGGCGCATGATGGTGCCTGGGACGCGAGCCACCCCTTCGGCCGCGAGGTGGCGCCGTGAGGGATCTGCATCCTCATCAGGTCCGGGCGCTCGACATGCTCCGGGCATCGCTGAGCGCCGGCCGACGCCGCCCGCTGATCCAGGCGCCGACCGGCTTCGGGAAGACCGTGCTCGCCAGCGGCATCGTGACCGGCGCCCTGCGGAAGGGGAAGCGGGTAGTGCTGGTGGTCCCGGCGGTGTCGCTGGTGGACCAGACCGTCACCTCGCTCTGGCACGACGGCATCGAGGCCGTCGGCGTGATCCAGGCCGACCACCCGATGACGGACTGGTCCAAGCCCGTGCAGGTCGCCAGCGTCCAGACCCTGCAGCGCCGCGCGTCGCTTCCCAGTGCCGATATCGTGCTGGTGGACGAGGCGCATCGCTGGTTCGATTTTCTCGGCCGGTGGATGTCCGATCCTGCCTGGCTGAAAATCCCGTTCGTCGGGTTGAGCGCCACGCCGTGGACCCGGGGGCTCGGAAAGCATTTCGACGACCTGATCATCGCGGCCACCACGCGCCAGTTGATCGATGCCGGCTTCCTGTCTCCCTTCCGGGTCTTTGCCCCTTCGCATCCGGACCTGACTGGCGTTCGGACCGTCGCCGGTGATTTCCATGAGGGCGACCTGTCCAAGGCGATGGACAAGCCGCAACTGGTGGCGGACGTGGTGGAGACCTGGCAGCGGATCGGCGAGCGCCGGCCGACCCTGTGCTTCGCTGTGGACCGGGCGCACGCGAAGAGCCTGCAGACGAGGTTCCAGGAATCGGGGATCGCCGCCGGCTACGTCGACGCCTACACGAGCCCGGAAGATCGCGAGCGCATCCGGCGGGCGTTCCACCGGCGTTCCATCGAGGTCGTCTGCAACGTGGGCTGCCTGACGACGGGCGTGGACTGGGACGTGCGCTGCATCATCCTCGCTCGGCCGACGAAGTCGGAGATGCTGTTCGTGCAGATCATCGGCCGCGGGTTGCGGACTGCCGACGGAAAAGCCGACTGCCTCGTGCTCGATCACAGCGACACGCACCAGCGTCTCGGCTTTGTGACGGACATCCACCACGAGCGGCTCGATGACGGCAAAGAGCGCGGGCCCGCGAAGGCTCGGGACCGCAAGCAGGCGCTCCCGAAGGAGTGCCCGAGCTGCTCGTTCCTCAAGCCGGCCAGGGTCGCGAACTGTCCCGCCTGCGGCTTCAAGCCGGAGCGCCAGTCCGGGGTCGAGAACGAGGATGGCGAGCTGATCGAGGTCGGCAAGTCCAAGGCGCAGGCCGACATGGAGACCAAGAAGCGCTGGTACGCGATGCTGCTGCACGTGGCGCACGACCGGGGCTACAAGGAGGGCTGGGCATCGAACCAGTACCGGCAAAAGTTCGGTGTCTGGCCCAAGGGGATGAGCAACGTTTCACTGCCCCCGGACCGCGAGGTTCTCCGCTTCGTCCGCCATTCGATGATCCGCTACATCAAGGGCCGCGAAAGGGCACAGCATGGCCACGTGGCGTAGGGAAGCCGCGACCGGCCGATGGGCGGGCATCCTTCCGGCGCTGGGCATCTCCTCAAGCTCGCTCACCGGTCGCCACGTGGCGTGCCCTCTTTGCGTCGACGGCGGCGGGAAGGACCGGTTCCGCTTCGACGACAAGGACGGCAACGGAACCTGGATCTGCAATCGCTGCGGCTCCGGGGATGGGCTCGGCCTCGTGATGCGGAAGAACGGCTGGAGCTTCCGGGAGGCGGCGGATCGAGTGAATGCGCTTGTAGGCGCCGTCGAGCCGTCCGCGCCCCGCCCGGCGATGTCGGAAGACGATCTGCGACGCGCCCTGAGGCGGCTGTGGTGCGATACGGGGGCCGTCAGCGTGAATTCTGCCGCCGGCCGCTGGCTTCGCCGCCGAACGGGCGTGGTGGCCTTCCCTGAGGCTCTGCGGTCGATCGCGCGCATGCGGTATCACGCCAGCCCAGCGACCTTTCATCCCGGCATGGTCGCGCTGGTGTCGGCTGCGGACGGGCGGCCGTGCACGTTGCACCGAACGTATCTGACGGCGGATGGCCAGAAAGCCCAGGTGGAGGCCGTGCGCAGGTTGATGCCCGGCCACGTCGCGAGAGGCGCCTCGGTGAGGCTGTCCCCGCCGGCGGAAGAACTCGGCATCGCCGAGGGCATCGAAACGGCCCTGTCGGCGTCCGCGATGTTCTCGGTGCCGTGCTGGTCGGCGCTCAATGCCCGGCTCCTGCAGGATTGGCTCCCACCGTCGGAAGCGCGCCGGGTGATCGTGTTCGGCGACAACGACGAAAGCTGGACGGGGCAAGAGGCGGCCTACGCGCTGGCAAAGCGCCTGGCTGCCAAGGGCCTCGCCGTGGATGTCCAAATTCCCCCGAATGCCGGCGACGACTGGAACGACGTGCACATGCGCGAACTGGAGGCTGCATGACGAAACCGAAGCTTGATGCCCGCGGCCGCCTCGCAGCCGCCGAGGCCGCGGTGGCCCGCTGGCGCAAGTCCATCGCGAAGGCGGAAGCCGAAATGACGCGCGCCGCCGAGGCGGGCAATGCCGATCGGGTGGCGTCCATTTTGGACAGGCTGGACCGGTCGCGCGATCGGCTCGCCGCCGCCCAGGGCCGTCTCGTGCACGTGCGCGAGGGCCTGCCCAAGGCTCTGAAGCGGGAGAAGGCGGCGCAGGTCGCCATCCGTGCCGGGTTGAAGCTGGCGGATCGGGTGGTTTCGTCGGCGCCCGCGGCGGCGGCAGGATGGGCTGCGGACCGGGAGAAGGCTCGCGTGACTGACCTTCGCCGGCGGCGGCGGGGTGGTCGGGCGGAGGGTGAGGACGGGAAGGTCGTGCGCGGGCGGAAGGAGGTTCCGGACCCGTGGGAGCCCGGAGCCCGCATCTCGGTGCCCTGCAACACCCGCGAGAGCCCGATTGAGCACATGGCCGCGCGCAGGCGGATCGACGGCGCGCAGAAGGACGCGGCGGATCGGTACCGGGCGCTCTATGAGCGGGCGCAGCTCGGGCCGCTGCGCGCCATGGATCCGGTGAAGGAGAAGCTCGACGGCGGTGGTGCCGGCGACGCGTTCAGCGATGGGATGCTGGATGCTGCGCGCGAGCTTGCCGCGACCAACAAGGGCGTGGGGCGGGTTGCTGCGGCGCTCCTGATCGACGTGGTAGGCGAAGGCGTAGGCTTGGATGTCATCGCGAAGCGCTATCCGCACCTGCAGGACAAGCGCGCCCAGGGCTATGTCACCGGCCGGCTGATCGAAGCCTTGGACCAGTTGGTGGACCGGTGGGGCTTGATCGCCGAGGGAGCCGCTCGGCCGAAGATCAAGGGCACCGGGACCATCAGCGTGACCGGGCCGCAGGTGCTGCACGACCTGGTGCGTCCGGCGCGGGCTGTGGACAAGCTGATGCACGTACCCGGAGCGAAGTGATGAGAA
Organism: Xanthobacter sp. BG11Y11_SDJG; assembly: GCF_057364445.1. Taxonomy (NCBI): domain Bacteria; kingdom Pseudomonadati; phylum Pseudomonadota; class Alphaproteobacteria; order Hyphomicrobiales; family Xanthobacteraceae; genus Xanthobacter; species Xanthobacter sp. BG11Y11_SDJG. The sequence continues at coordinate 34,149 of NZ_JBNFNU010000003.1, read as the reverse complement.
ATCTTCTGATTACTGTATACTCTGCCCGAGACGACTCGAGGTGGTTCCAATGCAGTGGATCGCGAAATCGCTAAAGCGTAATCAGCGCTGGCTCGCTGAGCGCCGGCAATCGATTGCTTTTCTCTCGATGCCGAACGTGACCTATACCTGTGACGGAAACGACATTAAGGCGAGCATGATCGCTGAGATGAAGCGGCAGGTTACGGAGATCCTAAGGGCAAATCGGATGCTTCGCGCCGAAGCGCGGAGTTGACAGGGGGCCTCTGATGTGGCCTGATTGCGCCAATCGGCGATTTGCGCCCTGAACCTGAAACCCTCGCTTCGGCGGGGGTTTTGCGTTTCAGGCTGCCACGAGATCAAGAAGGCTTGGAATGTCCTTCGGCGTGAGCGTCGTTCCACCTTCGATTTCGATGTAGGCATACTCCAACTCGTGAGGTGCCTTAATCGCGAGATGCCTGAGCGCGTCGCTCACATTGAGAAATTTTAAGCAGCAATCTGCCTGCCGTCGATCGAGATGATCACTCGTAGGCAGAAGCTTCAGGTAACACGGCCCTCGCCGAAGCAAGGCGTCCATAGTTTCCAGCGCCGCGTTCATCCGCGATTGCCATCCTGCGCCCCCCGCCTTGAAGTGCTCCACCACCTCGGGGCTGAGGCGGATCGAGACAGGCACCTTGGTGGGTGCCTTCTGGGGGCCACGCATCCGGCGAGCGCTCTCAGCGAGCTTGGGGAAGGCTTTCGCAAAGGGCTTGGCCTTCTTCAGGTCGTCTGCCGTGATCTCGGGGCTGTCCGACACCTCGTCCCAGTCCGCCTTGGTGTAGCCCTGGTCGGGCTCGAATTCCTTCACCTTGCGCTTAGTCATCAAGGAGCCTCCGTTCCTTCCGCCCGGCGGGGCGCATGCTGATGACCGAGATGCCCTCGGCGCAGGGTGGCGAACACCACCACAATCGTCCCGTTGGCGTCGCGGCCGATGGCCATCTGCCGGCGCTTCTTCGCGGGGATCACCACGGACGAGAGGAAGAACTCGACCGTCAGGTCCGCGAAGTCCAAGCCGTGCTTGGCGAGGTTCGCGAGGCGCTTCGGCTCGTCCCAGGTGATCTTCATATCAAATTGTATATGCGATCTGATATGCGCGGTCAATCGGATTGTATGTGCAATATGCGTCGCGGTGCAGCAGTTCTCGACCGTCGAGCGCCGCTGCTGCGCGGCGAATTTCCCTGCTGAAAGGACGTACACCATGGACCCCCACCAGTATGCCGCCCTGGGCGGAGCGAGCGGGCAGATCGGACTGGGATGCGCCTCGGTGGCGCCACTTCGCGGCATCGGCCATGTCCGCGATACGCTCGTTGCCTCGTCCGACCTCGCGTCTCGCGTGAGCAAGCTGGTGGATCGTCTTGCGGGCTCGGCGCCGGCGTTGGCGAATGGCCTTCATGGCGTGCGAAGCAATCCGAGCGGCGCCATCCCGTCTCTGGTGGCTGCCGCTGACGACGCGATGTCGGAGGTGCGCGCCGCTCGCGCCGCTCTCGACCGGCTGGAGCGCCTGTTCGACCTCTCCCCCGAGACCGGCGACGCCGTGCGCATCGGCTGATGGCCATGACCATCGAGGAAGCGATCTCCGTCCTGACGGATGCCGGCGCCGAGAGCGTGAATGTGGAGATGCGCGACGGAGACCGGGCGAGCATCCGCGTTGAAGCCGGTGGCCGGAAGACCGGGATCTCGGTCGACCTGCCCCACGGGCTAGACAAGGCGGTGTCCCGCCTGAAGCAGTGGATCCGTGAGAGCATCTGATGCCGGTCCTTAAGAACCAGCGTCACGAGCGGATGGCGCAAGAGCTGGCCAAGGGCAAAAGCGCGGACGAGGCATATCAAGCGGCCGGATATTCGGCACATCGCGGGAATGCCTCAAGACTGAGCTCAAATGAGAGCGTCGTGAGCCGGGTCGCTGAAATCCAGCAGCGCGGCGCCGAGCGGGCGGAAGTGACGGTTGAACGGGTGATCCGCGAACTGGCCAAGATCGGCTTCTCCGACATCCGCAAGCTGGTGAAGTGGCGATCCAACGCGACGGTGGTTGGTGAGGACCCGGACACGGGCGCGGACCAGATGCGCGCCTTCAACGAGGTCGAGATCGTCGACAGTTCGCAGATTGACGATGACACGGCCGGCGCCATCTCCGAGGTGTCGCAGACCAAGGAAGGCACGCTGAAGGTGAAGCTGCACGACAAGCAGGCGGCGCTGGTCACCATCGGCAAGCACCTGGGCATGTTCACCGAGAAGGTGGAGCACAGCGGCGCGGTAGCCTTGACGCCGTCGATCACGATCAATGGCAAGCCAGGCTGATGCGCATATCAGCGCCGATCTGCACCCGAAGCAGATGCTGGCGCTGGACAGTGTCGCGACGGAGATCCTGTTCGGCGGAGCGGCGGGCGGCGGCAAGAGCCACCTCATGCGGATCGCGGCGATCCTCTGGTGTGCGGCGATCCCTGGCCTTCAGGTCTACCTGTTCCGCCGCATCAGGGACGACCTGATCAAGAACCACATGGAAGGCCCGAGGGGCTTCCGGGTGCTGCTGGCGGGGTGGGTGACCTGCGGGTTCTGTCGGATCGTCGAGGACGAAATTCGGTTCTGGAACGGGTCCAAGATCTACCTCTGCCACTGCAAGGACGAGAAGGACCGCTTCAAGTACCAGGGCGCGGAAATCCACGTCCTGCTGGTGGATGAGCTGACCCACTTCACCGACAAGATCTACCGCTTCCTGCGCAACCGCGTGCGCATGGTGGGGATCACGCTGCCTCCGCAGTATGTGGGCCGGTTCCCGCGCATCATCTGCGGCGCGAACCCCGGCGGCATCGGCCACCAGTTCGTCAAGGCCACGTTCATCGACGGTGCGATCGCATACAAGGTGAGCCGGGCGCCGGCGAGCGAGGGTGGCATGCTGCGCCAGTTCATCCCGGCGCGGCTGGAGGATAATCCGTCCATGGCGGCGGATGATCCAGGCTACGAGCAGCGGCTTATGGGCCTCGGGTCGGAAAGCCTCGTGCGCGCGATGCGTCACGGCGATTGGGACATTGTGGAGGGCGCGTATTTCGACAAGTGGTCGGCGGCGCGGCATGTCGTGCGGCCGTTCGCCATTCCGGACCACTGGATGCGCTTCCGGGCCGGCGACTGGGGCAGCGCGAAGCCGTTCTCGTTCGGCTGGTATGCCGTCGCTTCCGATGACCACGTTGTCCGCCCAGGCTTGGTGCTGCCGCGGGGCGGCTTGGTGCGCTACCGGGAATGGTACGGGATCAAGACGGATGCAGAGGGCCGCTTCGTCCCGGACGCTGGCCTCAAGATGACGGCGGAGAGGGTCGGAGCCGGCATTCGCGAGCGGGATGGGCGGGAGCGCATGAGCTACGGTGTGCTCGACCCCGCGGCCTTCGCCTCGGATGGCGGCCCCTCCATCGCTGAGCGGATCAAGAAGGGCACGTCCGGATCCAATGGCGTGGCGTTCCGAGAGGCGGACAACAAGCGCACTCCTGGGCGTGGCGCGATGGGCGGCTGGGACCAGATGCGGTCGCGCCTGGAAGGCGAAGACGAAGGTCGGCCGATGCTGATCTTCTTCGAGACGAGCGTGCACGCGATCCGCACCATTCCGGCGCTCCAGCACGATGAAGATCACCTCGAGGACCTCGACACGACCATGGAAGACCACGCGGCGGATGAGGTTCGCTACGCCTGCATGAGCCGGCCGTGGGTGCGCAAGGTCGAAACCGAGCCCGTGCGCGACCGATCCGGCTACAGCAGCCGGGATGATGGCGATGGCGTCGATTACGCGAAGGTCGGATGATGGACGCTCAGGCGCAGCAGATGGAAGGAATGCCGGCGGTGCCAGGCGCGCACCCTGAGGGCTATTCCGTTACGCGCCTGCGCCGCCAGTACGACGACTTCTGCAGTTCGAAGCGGGAGGAGATCAAGGAGCAGCGGGGGGCCAGGCACTACTACCACGGTGACCAGTGGTCGGCGGAAGAACTGCGGATTCTGCGGAAGCGGAAGCAGCCCGTGCAGACGGACAACCTCATCGCGCGCAAGATCGATGGCGTGATCGGCCTCCTGGAGCGCACGCGGCAGGACCCGAAGGCCTATCCTCGCGGCGAGACGGACCAGGATGCGGCCGACGTGAGCACCGAAGTCCTTCGCTACGCGATGGACAAGACGGACTGGCCCACGGTGAGCGCCGATGGTGGCCGGAACGGTGGCATCAACGGCATCGGCGTGGTGGAACTCTCCATCGAGCGCCGCAAGTCAAAGCGCCGCCGCCGGGCCGCGACGAACCCGAAGGTCAGCCTCATCTCGGTTGAGGCCGACACTTTCTTCTATGACCCGCGCTCGACGCGGCACGATTTCTCCGATGCTCGCTACATGGGCGTCGCGCGCATGCTCGACGTGGAGCAGGCGCAGATCATGTTCCCCGACAAGGCGGAGGAGGTGGCCGCGCTGGCGTCGTCCGGGGCTGACATGGAGTCCTGGCAGCAGCAGGATCGGGAAAAGCGCTGGATCGACGTGGACGAGAAGCGCGTGCGCGTCGTCGAGCACTGGTATCGCTGCGCTGTCCCTTCCATGAACGAGGACGGGCAGATCGAGGTCGATGAGGAGTGGATGTTCTGCTTCTACTGCGGAAGCATCGAACTCGCGCGCGGCATCTCCCCGTTCAAGGATGAGGACGGGCACACGATCTGCCGCTTCATCGCCTTCTCGGCCTACGTGGACCACGACGGGGACCGGTACGGCTTCATCCGCAACATGAAGTCGCTTCAGGACGCCGTGAACGCGCGGGCCTCGAAAATCCTGCACATGCTGCACACTCGGCGGATCATCGCGAAGAAGGATGCGGTGGACAATGTCGAGAAGGCGCGGGCCGAGTGGGCGCGGCCTGACGGCTGGGTCGAAGTCGATGAGATGGACAGCATTCAGCCGGACGATGCCGCCCGCCAGGCGGATCTGGCCGGCCATCTGAAGCTCCTTGAGGATGCCCGCACGGCCCTGGAGAACTTCGGGCCGAACCCGTCGCTTCTCGGGCAGGGGCTGGAGAGCAGCTCGGGGCGAGCGGTGCAGTTGCTCCAGCAGGCGGGGATGGCGCAGCTCGGGCCGTTCCTCAGTGCTTTCCGTGGCTGGAAGCTGCGCGTTTATCGGGCAGTTTGGGGCGCGATCCAGGACTACTGGGACGTGGAAGAGGTGCTTCGCATCGCTGGTGACGACGCGGACAATCCGACCGCGCTCCCCGTCAATCGGATGACGCTGGATGCGATGGGCCAGCTCTCCATGGAAAACATGCTGGGCGAACTCGACGTGGACGTGATCCTCGATGAGGGCCCGGACACGATGAACGTGATGCAGGACACCTTCGATATCTTGCAGAGCCTGGTGCAGAACAATGTGCCGGTGCCGCCTCAGGTGATCATCGAGATGTCGAGCTTGCCGAGCCGGATCAAGCGCAAGGTGCTGGCGATCCTTCAGGGCGAAGGCCAGGACCCGCAGGCCGGCGAGAAGGCGGCGCTGGAAATGGAGAACGCCAAGGCCGAGGTCGGCAAGACGAAGGCCGAGGCCTTGGACAAGTTCGCCAGCGCGTCCCAGAAATTCGCCCAGGCGTTCGCACCGCAGGCGCTCCCCGGCGAGTATGGCGGAGACGCGCCGATGCCAGGTCCGCAGCAGGGCATGCCGCAGGGCGGCCCGCCACTGGTGACGATGCCGCGCGATCCGGCCGGCTTCATGCCGCCGGCGATGCCGGCCGACATGGGCGCGCCCGCGCCCTTCTGACCCTTCGTAGGCGACCACGACACGGCGCAGGCCACGGGCGGCCCCAAGAGCCCGATCCGCGACGCCCGGCGCACGGGGCGATTTCGTGATCAGCGACGATACAGCGAGGACGAATGGCCATGATGCCAGGCGAAGACGAGACTTTGTCCGATATCGACGATGCCGCCCTGTTCGCAGGTGCCGCCCTGGACGACGATCCCGGAGCCGGAGGGCAGGCGCCGCCTGCCGAAGGCCAGGGCACGACCCAGCCGGCCCAGCAGCAGGCCCCTGCTCAGCAGGCTGCGGCAGGCGATCCTCCGAAGCAGGATCAGCAGGAGCAGGTGCACCGCATCCCTCTTGCCGAGCACCTGGCAGAAAGGGAGCGGCGCCAGCAATTCGAGCGAGAGCTTGCGGAGGAGAAGCGGCAGCGCGCCGAACTCCAGCGCCAGCTTGAGGCGATGCGCCAGCCGCAGCAGCCGGTCGATCTTCTTTCGGATCCCCAGCGCTTTCAGGAGACCATCGAACAGCGCTTCGAGCGGCAGCAGCGAGAGTTGGACCAGCGCATGCGGGTTCACTCCATCAACACGTCCTTCTCCTTTGCCCAGCGCCAGCACGGCGAGGAATTCTTGAAGGCGTTCGCCGCACTCGAAGACGCCGCGGCCCCGAACAAGGGCGACGACGTGATGCTGCGCGAGCGCATCATCAACTCGCCCGACCCGGGCGAGGCAGTGATGCAATGGTTCCGCTCCCGCCAGATCCTGGAGGAGAGCGGCGGCAACCTCGGCGCCTACAGGGAACGCATCCTGCAGGAGCAGAAGGAAGCCCTTCTGAAGGACCCCGCCTTCCTGGCTGAGGCGACCAAGGCAGCCCGCGCGGTTGCTGCGGCCAATCCCACCATTCGTCCCGGAACCCCCGCCGGGCTCCCGTCTCTCACGCGCACGACTTCGGCCGCGCCCATCAACGACGCGGATGAAGAAGACCTGAGCGACCGGGACCTCTTCCGAGTGACTTCGGCGCCGAACCGCAGGTAATACTGCGCCGCGCCGCTTGAAGGAGCCTGATCATGGCCCTCTCGACCGTCCACGCCAACAACAAGTTGGTGCAGTTCCGCAAGGACATCACGCGCGAGTACCGTCGCGAGAACCTGTTCTCGCCCTACTATGGCGATGGTGTCACGGCCATCATCCGCGAAATCTACGACAACAAGAAGGGCGGCGAGCAGGTCAATGTGCCGCTGGTCGGCGCCCTGAACGGGTCCGGCAAGGGTACCGGCACGCTGGTCGGCAACGAGGAGAAGATCGACAATTACGGCTTTCGGGCCTTCGTCGATTGGAACCGACACGCCGTCGTGACCAACGACGCCGAGGAGCAGAAGGACAGCGCCGACGTGTTCGGCGAGGCCAAGCCGCTCCTGTCGGACTGGGGCAAGGATCAGCAGCGGGACGAACTGATCCTTGCTTTCCACGCCCTGCCCACCAGCGCTCCGCCGACTGGGCTCGGTTCGGATGCCGGTCAGCGGGTGAACGGCGTGCTCTATTCCGCGGCCTCGGCCTCGGAGAAGAACACCTGGCACACCAACAACGCCAGCCGCGTGCTCTATGGCAGCGCCAAGGCGAACTTCGTGACCGGCAACCACGCATCGAGCCTCGCCAACATCGATGCGACCAACGACAAGCTGAAGCGCTCGTCTCTGAGCCTCCTGAAGCGCATGGTGAAGAAGGCGCGGCCTCGCATCCGCCCCTTCAAGGTGAAGAGCGGCCGCGAGTATTTCGTGGCCTTCGCCGGCTCTCTCGCGTTCCGGGATCTGAAGGCTGATCTGGAGGCGATCAACAAGGACGCCCGTGCGCGCGAGGATCGCGGCATGGACGAGAATCCCTTGTTCCAGGACGGCGATCTGCTGTGGGACGGCATCATCATCCGGGAAATCCCCGAGATGGACGAGCTGTGCACCGTCACGGGCGCCGGTGCGGACAGCATCGACGTGGCGCCGGTGTTCTTCTGCGGTCAGATGGCCGCGGCCGTCGCCTGGGCGAAGATGCCCACCCCGACGCGGCGCGATGAGACGGACTACGAGTTCGTCAAGGGTGTCGGCATCAAGATGTGCTACGGCATCGCCAAGATCGCCAAGGCGCTGCCCGGCACTTCGAGCCTCGTGGATTGGGGCATGGCCACCATGTACGTGGCGAGCGTCGCCGACGCCTGATGAGTGCGGGCGGCGGGCTGCCGCCGCCCATTTCCCTCTACATTCCATATCACGGAGGGCGCCATGGCGTCTTATCCTCCCGCTCGCGTTCCGTCGCAGCAGGTCATCTCCTACCTGCGCAAGAAGATCACCTTCGCCGATAACGGCAAGGTCGCGGTGGTCGGCACCATCCCGGCCGGCGCGCTGATCATCAAGCCCATGTCGGGCATGCAGGTGATCACGGTGTTCAACGCCGGCACGAACAACTACGTCGACATCGGCACCACGGCCGACGATGACCTGTTCGGCACCGATCTGTCCGGCGCCGCGCTCGCCTTCGTCCCGCTGGACGAGGCCATCGGCGGCTTCCGCGTCGCGGCGGACACCACGATCACGGCGACGGTCGGCCTGACCGGCACCGCGGCGACCACCGGCGAGGCCGAGGTGGTCATCTGCTACGCCGCCGCGGAGGGCTGAGCCGATGACGGCGGTGACCTATCGGCCGGGTCCTCATGACCCGGCAACCGTCGAATGGATGGGGAAGACCTTTCCGGCCAACGTGCCTGTGGAGGTGACGACCCCGTTCATCCTGCGCAAGGCGGCGGGCAATCCTTTCTTCGACGTGGACGGCGAGGCCAAGGCCGCTCCGGAGCCGGACGAGAAGGACGCGCTCCAGGCAGAGGCTGAAGGCCTCGGCATCGACTTCGACAAGCGCTGGGGCGTGGCGAAGCTGAAGGCGGCTATCGCGGCGGCCAAGGCGGGCGATGATGAGCGCGACGAAGACGAGGCGTGACCTCGTCCTGCGCACGCTCGACGTGCTCGGCGTCTCGGCGGTGGGGCAAGCCCCTGCCGCCGAGGACTTCGCGGCCGTGGACGCCCAGGTGGACCCGGTGCTGGGCGTGCTCGCCGGCCTGGAGGTCGTCTATGTGGCCGACCCGGACGAAATCCCGGCCGAGTTCCTGAACCCCATCGCCGACGTGCTTGCTTATGCCGTGTGCACCGACTTCGCGGTCGGAGACGCCGAAAAGGCTGAGATGCGGGTGAAGGACGCCCAGGCGAAGGCGGACCTGCGCTTCATGAACCGCGGCCGGCCGACCGGCCAGCGGATGACGGCCGAGTATTTTTGATGCCCGACATCGGCTTTCCCACCGAGACGGCGCCGGGCGCCACGCCGCAGGAGAGCGCGGGCCGGCTCATCAACTGCTACGCCGAGCCGCTTCCCGAGGGCGCAGGCGCGCCGGCTGTGCGGCGCCGTGCGCCGGGCTTGGCGCTGTTCGCCGACACCGAGTTGACCGGCTTTCGCGGCATGCTCAACGTGTCGCCCTATGGGCTGTTCGCGGCCTACGAGGACACGCTGGTTCTGGTGGCGAGCAATGGCACGGTCACGACCGTTGGCGCGCTGGAAGGCACCACGCCGGTTTTCGCGGCGCGCAACAATAAGCAGCCGGTGCCGGACATCGCGTGGGTCACCGAGAACGGCGTCTTCATCTCGACCACGTCGGCCATCACTGAGCTCGTGGACGCCGATTTGCCGCAGCCGAATTCGGTGTGCTTCCTGGACGGCTACTTCTTCTTTTCGATCGCGGATGGGCGGATTTTCGCCTCCGGCCTGAACGCCACGGCCATCAACGCGCTCGATTACACCACCGCCCAATCGCGGGCCGGCGGCCTGCTGCGGGTGGTGCCGTTCGGCCGCGAGCTGTTTGCCTGCGGCCCGGCTGCGATCGAGGTCTACCAGAACACGGCGGAGTCGACCGGCTTCCCCTTCTCCCGCGCCGCGGTGGTGGACCGGGGCCTCGCCAGCGCGCGGGCCATCTCCGGCTGGGAGGACAGCTTCACCAAGGCGCTGCTGTGGGTCGCGGACGACAATTCGGTGTGCGAGCTCTCCGGCTACACGCCCGTGAAGGTGTCCACCCCCGATCTGGAGCGTCTGATTGCCGCGGTGGCGGACAAGAGCACGCTTGAGGCGAGCGTATACATCGTTGATGGCCGGCCCTGCTGGGTCTTGTCCTGCGCTGACTGGACGTGGGTTTTTGACCTGGACGCGCGGGCCTGGCACGAGCGCAAGAGCCACTATTACGACCGCTGGCGGGCCACCGGCGGCGTCTACGCCTTCGGCAAGTGGATCGCGGCCGACATCGCCGACGGCAGCCTCTTCGAGGTCACGAGCGCCCGCCAGACCGACAACGGGTGGCCGATCCGGGTGGTGGTGGAGAGCATCCAAATGGGCGCCTTTCCGCGCCCTTACCGCGTCGGTGAGGCGTATTTCGATTTCGTGGTGGGCACGGGCCGGGCCGCTGGCGCCGAGCCCATCGAGACCGACCCCCAGTGCTGGATTTCGTGGACCGATGACGGCGGCTACGTCTGGTCGGTGCCTGTCATGCGCGAACTCGGCCGGCAGGCGAAGGGAAACACCCGCGTGACGCTGAACCGGACCGGCCGCACGGGCGTGAAAGGCCGGCGCTGGCGGGTGGAGGTGTCCGACCCCGTCTATGTCGGCCTGCTGGGCGGGAACATGGCTGTGCTTGAGGGCAAAAGCTGATGGCCGACCTTTCCAAACTGCCCGCCATGCCGAACCCGGCGACCGTCCCGGTGGTGGGCGCGAACGGGATGATGAACCGCGACTGGGCGCAGTATTTCGCGGCGCTTGACCGCCTGCTGCGCCAAGTGTGCACGACCGTGGAGCCCCTGTGATGGCCCTCGAAAACCTCTTCTCCAACGATTCCGCGCAGAAGGCGGCCGGCTACCAGATTGGCGGGCTTCAGAAGGGGCGCGTCCAGGCCTATAAGCAGATCGACAAGGGTCAGGCCGATTACACCGGACAGTCGGACAAGGCCCTCGGCTATTACGATCAGCTCGATCAGACCGGCACCTCGGCCAATCGGACCTATGCCGACGCGCTGGGGCTGAACGGAGCGGATGCCGCCGCTGCAGCGCGCAGCTCCTACACGACGACGCCCGGCTACGACTTCCAGATGGAGCAGGGGCTCCAGGCGCTCGACCGCCAGCGCGCCGCGGCCGGCTCCCTGGCCTCCGGCGGAGCGAGCGCGGACGCGATCCGCTACGCCATGGGCCAGGCCGACGCCGACTACAATTCCTGGCTCGACCGGCTGGGCGGCCTGAACGACCAGTATGGGCAGACGACAGGCGCGCGGGCGGCGATCACCACCACGCTCGGCGACCGGCTCTACGGCACCGGCATGGCTAAGGGCCAGATCGGTTGGAACACCGAGACGGGCATCGGCAGCGCCTTGGCCGAGCAGGAAATGAACAAATACAACGTCGGCGGGAACCAGCTCGGCGCAATCATGGGCGGCGCGTCGCTGGGCGCGCGCCTGCTCGGCTTTGGAGGCTGATTATGGCGTGGGACGTTCCGAAGTTCTCGACCGGCTCCAGCGACCACGCGCAGGTGATCCAGCAGGCGTTCGGCAAGATCGGCGCGCCGGGCGGTGGACAGCAGCCACAGGGCCGGCCGGTGGCGGCCAGCAGCACCGACATGGCAGGCAACACGGCGGCGACCGCCGGCACCGCGCCGACGCCCATGTTCCGGCCCGGCTCGCCGCTCGGCACGTTCTTCCCCGACGCGCAGGCGCCGGGCTCGATGGACTGGAGCGCGGCCATCAGTCGCCTCATGGGCTTGGGAGTGTGATCGATGGCCTGGGAGGTTCCGAACTTTCATATCCCGGTGCAGGTCAACCAGGGCCAGCAGATCGCGAGCTACGCTGACCGGCTGATGGGCGCCTATGACGACGGGCGGGCCCAGCGCCGGCAGAGCGACGTGCTGGACGCACGCAAGAGCCTCGCGGCCGAGAACCTGTACCTGCCCGACGGCTCGGTGAACCCGACCTATGCGCAGCGTCTTCTCGGCGCCGGCGATCTGGAGGGTGCGCGCGTCTATCAGGGCCTCGGGCAGCAGGCGGAGGAGCGCGCCTACCAGCGGGGTCGGGACAAGATCCAGGACGATTTCCAGCGCCAGAAGATCGACATCGCGCGGCAGAGCGCCGGCAAGGGGGATCAGCCCAAGTTCGGCATGAACCCGATCTACGGGGTGGACAAGGACAACAACCCCATCGCGCTCCAGCTCGGTTCCGATGGCGTCATGCGCGCGGCGCAGATGCCACCCGGCGTCACCCTCTCGGGGAAGCCGATCGTCAGCGACACCGGCACCCATTTCGTGTTCACGGATCCCGTCACCCGGCAGGTCACGCAGACGATCCCGAAAAACGTGCAGGCCGCCGCGGCGGCGAAGGCGCAGGGGACGGCGCAGGGCGAAGCGGCTGCGCAGCTTCCGGCCCAGCGGGGCAATGTCGCGCTGATGGACCAGCAGATCACGGACCTCGCCCAAGACCCGTACCTGCCGAATATGCTCGGCCCGCTCATGTCCCGCCTGCCGAACGTCTCGGCAGAGGCGGCCCGGGTGCAGTCCCGCATTGACCAGCTATCCGGAGGTGCCTTCCTCCAGGCGCGTCAGGCGCTCAAGGGTGGCGGTGCGATCACGGACTTCGAAAGCAGGAAGGCGGAGGCAGCCCTTGCGCGCCTCAATACGGCGCAGAACCCGGCCGATTTCAAAGCGGCGCTTGAGGAGTTCCGGAGCGCGATCAAGGATGGGCTGGCGAAGCTGGAGCAGGTCGCACGCGATCCGAACAGCACCATGGCGAATGCGCAGAACTACGTGCCTCCGACGCCGACGCCCGGGTCCGACAAGAACGAGGATCGTGCGCGGCCGGGCGTGCAGGGCGCGCCGGTTCGGGTTTCGAGCCCGGAGGAGGCCGCGCGCCTGCCCCGTGGAACGCGCTTCATCACGCCTGATGGCCGCGAGAAGGTGGTGCCGTGATGGCCGAAGATCCCTGGGCGCGCTTTCCCGACGCGCCTGCCGCGCCTCAGCCTGCCGTGCCTCAGAACGACCCGTGGGCGCAGTTCCCGGATGCTCCATCTCAGGAGCCCTCGGCGCCGGCCCCGTCCGGCCTGTGGAGCAACCTCACGGCCGGCGCGAACGATGCCATCTATTCGACGCTGGGAGCACCGGTGGATGCCGCCACCTGGATCACGAACAAGGCGGTGCAGGGCATCAACGCCGCCACCGGCGCCGAGCTGCCCCAGGCGCGGACCGACCTTCCCGGCTCCAGCCGGTGGCTGGCGCGCACCGGCGAGGCCGTGGGCGTGAACGATCCGGCGAAGGTGCAGGCCACCAGCACCCAAGAGAAGCTGGCGCGCGCGGCCGGCACGGGGCGCGGGGTGGCATGCTCGCTCCGGAAGCGGCACTGGGTGCGCTCGGCCGAGCAGGTGTGATCGGCGAGGGCGCCATGGGTATGCTCGGGCGGCTCTTCGGCCGCTCGGCGTCGGCGGGCGATGTGGCGGTGAATGCCGGCGTGGGCGCCGCGGCGGGGGTCGGCGGCCGACATGGCGGGGCAGGTCGTCCCGGAACCGTGGAAGCCTCTCGCCGAGACCGTGGGCGGCATGGCGGGCGCCGGTGTCGGCGTCGGCGCGGTAGCGGCGGGGCGCGGCGTTGCCGGCCTGCCTCAGGCGTGGCGGGACTTCCGCCTCTCCGACCCGACGGCGCAGGAGCGCGCGGCCGGTGAACGGCTGCATCAGGCGGCAAGCGATCCCTATGCCGTCCGGGATGCCCTGGAGCGGCCGAACGAGATCGTGCCAGGCTCTAAGCCGACGACCTTCCAGGCGACCGGGGATATGGGCCTCGGCGGCCTGGAACGCGCCAGCGCCGCGCAGAATCCGGCCGAGTTCATGCAGCGCCGTGCCGAACAGAACACGGCCCGCGTGGGCGCCATGGAGCAGATCCAGCCCAGGGGTGCGCCGGAACAGGTGGTGCAGGCACTGCGCCAGAACCTGTCCAACCTGGACCAGTCGCTTGGCCAGACGGTCGACGACGCCATGAAGGCCGCCCAGTCCACGGCCGACAGGCTCGGCGGGACGGGTACGCCCGAGAGCTATGGCCTGCGCATCCGCCAGCAGGTGGCCGAGGCACGCCAGGCCGTGAAGGCGCGGGAAGACGCTCTGTGGGACGCGGTCGATCCTGATGGCAGCCTGAACCTCAACGCCTCTGGCACGCGGCAGGCGGCGCGCGACATCGTCCGGGGCCTGGAGAAGTCCGCCGCCCCATTGGCGGGGGAGGAGCGCGGCTCCATCGTCGTCGCGCTCCAGTATCCCGAAGTGGTCCAGTTCCGGGAGATGGCTGCACTGCGCAGCCGCGTCTCCGAAGCGATGCGCGAGGAACTCGACCGGCACGGCAAGACCCGTGTATATGGGAGGTTGTCGCAGCTGCGCGGCGCCATCGAGGCCGATATTGAGGGCGCGGTGGCGGCCAAGGCGGCGATGGAAGAGCGGGCGGTGCAGGCCGGCGCGATGTCCGAAGAGGACACCATCGCCGCAAATATCCGGAAGTGGACGGAAACGTGGCGTGAACAGCGACCCTCAGAAACTGCGTTGGGGCAGAGCACTGCAGAAGGCTCTTTTGGAAATGCCTCCGCAGGATCGACCTCTTTTTCTCCAGCATCTGGAGCAAACTGGCAGGGCCGAGGGCGATCTGGCCAAGATCCGCGCGGTGAAAGAGTACAGGGCTCTGGCCTCTTCCCCGACGACCTCCAGCCCAATTTCGACGACGGAGCCGCCGGCCGACTGAGTGAGGCTTCGCAGGCGACGCAGCAGCGTGCCCGCACCTATGACGAAGGCCCGGTGGGCGAGGTCATGCGGGGCAGCGCCTCCGACAATTTCGCCCTTCCGGCCGGCGTCGTGCCCAGCCGGTTCTTCCGCCCGGGCCCGCGCGGCTTCGAGGCCATGCAGAACCTGAAAGCCGCCCATCCCGGCTCCATGGCTCAGGTCCGCGCCTACGCCATCTCCACCCTGCGCCGGGACGCGATGCTGCCGGACGGGACCTTGGACCCCGCCAAGGTGCAGCGCTGGCGCCAGGTGCACGCCGATGCGCTCAGGGCCATCCCCGATGTGAACGCCATGCTCGCCGATCCGGTGAAGGCGTCGGAGACCCTCGCGCGCCTCGCGGCATTCCGGAAGGAGCAGATCGACAGCTTCCAGAAGGGCGCCGTGGCTCGCCTGCTTAATCTGGACGACCCGGCCGACGTAACGCGCACCATCGGCGGCATCTTCAGCCGGCAAGACCAGGTGCAGCAGATGGCGCGCCTGGCCCGTGAGACGGCCGGCAACCCCGAGGCACGGGAGGGCCTGCGCAAGGCGGTCGCGGACTACATCAGCCTGCGCTTCGTCGGCAACATGGAGGGCGCCACGTCCAATGTGGACATGATGCGCTCGGATGCCTTCCAGCAGTTCATGCGGCAGTCGGTGCCCGCACTGAAGCATGTGCTGTCCGGGCCGGAAATCATGGTGCTGCATGCCATCGCGGCGGACCTGAAGCGGTCCAATCGATCCATCATGGCCGTGAAGCTGCCCGGCGGATCGAACAGCGTGCAGGACGCCCTGGGCGTCGCCAAGGCCAGCAGCGCGCAAAGCTGGCTGTCCCGAATCCTGTCTCCAGGCGCTCTCGCATCCATGGGAGCGGCGGCGGGCGGGGCTGTGGGCGGCGTGTTTGGTGGCGCGATGGGGGGTGGTGCCGGTGCGCACTATGGCCGCGTCATCGAGGCGATGCGACAGGCCGGGCTCGCGAGCGTGGACGACATCGTGAAGGACGCGATGCTCAATCCCGAACGCGCTCGGGCGCTGCTGGCGAAGGTGTCGGGCGAGCCGACGAAGGGACAGGCCATCAGCCTTGCGCGGGTCTACACGCGCGCCGCTGTAGCCGCAGGCGATGGGGACGATTGACCGCCCGAGCGCGCCATACCGACCCGGATCTAGTGCTACCGGCGGCAGTAGGTGCTGATGTCGAACACGGCGGTTTCGAAGTCATCCTGAGCATTCCGCAGGCGCCGAAATTCGGAACTGCAATCATCATTGCCGTTACTGCCACTCACGCAGTTGACGTATCGCCTAAGTGTGAAATCAATTTCGCTGACGGCTGAATTGTATTGGTCAATCGCGTCCTTGCAATTGCTTGCATATGCGAACAATTGCGTAGGAAGCGCGATCCCGGAAACCAGCGTTGCCGCAACGATCCATTTCATAGGAGAACGCTCATGTGCATCAAGATCGGGCCTTGGGTTATTTCCGTCCGGCGTTGGTCGAACGAGCCGTTTTCTATCCCTCGTTTCTGGGTGCGCCTCTGAGAGTTGAAGATTCGATGATGAGGCGCTCTAGGAATTCTTCCATAGCCAGCTTCGTTTCTTCAAAAGCTCGCTGAGCAGCGTCCTCGGCAGGGATGTCGATGGTGGGGTTTTTCAACGCCCGGCCAACCATCGCGACATATGCCTGGATCCACTGGAACGGGTTGTCCTGGGTCGAGTTCGCATGGTCGAAGATCTGCGTTCTCAATAGTTGCTCGACGACGTTGAGGCGCCCCGTCAGCCGCCAGAATTGATCTTCGAGCTTCTTGATCCGCTCGGCGTCGTCCATCCCACCCTCCCCAGGTTGAGGGCTGGACCGTAGCACCGCCTCAACCTTCGGTGGAGTCCCCCTCCGGCTCTTCGTCGTAGGGCACGACGCCCTGACCCATCAAGAAGTCCTGGAGCGCCCACACCAGCGCCGTAGCGCGGTCCGGTGGCGGCTCCCGCAACTGCTCCATCCACCTGTCCAGCGCGCGCTCCAGTTCTTCAGGGACGGGATAGCTCGCCATTGCGCCCTCCTGTGAGGCCCTCATGCCCGGCTTGTTCAACCTGTCGCTTCAGCAGCAGCTCGACCCGCGCACCGGGCTCCCGGCCGTGGGCGGCAAGCTCTATTTCTATGAGGGCGGCACCAGCACCCCGCTCGTCACCTATCGCGACTATACCGTAGGCATCGAGCACCCGCACCCGATCTCGCTCGACGCCTATGGGCGCGTGCCGGCGGTGTTCCTGGCCGAGGACGGCACCTTCTACCGGGCGCGCCTCACGATGGAAGACGGCACGCTCGCCTTCGACGTGGACGGCATCCCGGTGATCGGCCCGACTGAGGGCGGCGGCGGGGGCGGCGACCCGGTGACGCCGGTGGACGCCCGCGCGTTGTTCCAGACCGGCGACGTGAAAGGGCGTTACGACACCGGCTTTCATGACGGATGGCTGCTTCTCAACGGCCGCACCATGGGGCCTGCGGCGTCCGGCGCGGACTATGCGTCCGACGACTACGAGGCCCTGTTCCTTCACCTGTGGCAGAAGGACGCCAACCTCGCCGTGTCCGGCGGGCGCGGCGCTAATGCGGCGGCGGACTGGGCGGCCAACAAGACCATCGCACTGCCGGATGGCCGCGGCCGCGCGATCGTCGGCCTCGACAGTATGGGCAGCTCGGCATCAGGGCGCATCCCGGCGGCCTCGATCACCAGTTCTGGCGGCGGCGTGAACGTGCTCGGCTCCAGCGGTGGCGCCGGCGAGCACACCCTGACGCTCGCGCAGATCCCCGCGCACAAGCACGATGTCTCGGCGACGCAGGCGCCGCACAAGCACACCGTGAACGGCAGCAACGCCACCGACGTTGCGGCCGGGGCCGGCCTCTACAACTCTATCAATCAGCTAGGCACCAAGGAAACTTCCGAGGTGACGCCGGTGATCACCGTCAGCGAGACGGAAAAGGGCGGCGGCAGCGCCCACAATAACATGCAGCCGGACTTGCTTATGTCCTGGTACATCAAGATTTGAGGCGGCCATGCTCGAAGTGATGTTCGCGCGCGTCTCGAACCGCGCCGACTGGTCCGACGTGATCGACCTGACCGACGCCGACAGCGGCGAGGCTATCGACCTGTCTTCGGCCGACATCGTGGTTCAGGTGACGGACGACTGCGGCAATCCGGTCCTCACCGCCACCACCGACAACGGAAAGATCGTCGTTCTCGCGCCTGGCAAGGCGGAATGGACCTTCACGCGAGACGAGATGATCGGGCTTTGCCCCGGCACCTATCGCGTGGGCGGGACCGTGACCATCGAGGGCGTCACCGAGCAGCTCTTCTTCGGCGTCGTGCCGGTGGTGGATGGGGTGGTGGCGCGATGACCAGCTTCCCGAACATCAAGGTCGCCGTCGGCCAGCAGGACCGCACCGCGATCAAGGGCCGGGTGGTGGCCCGCTTCCCGGCGCAGGTGTGGGGCGCGCAGGGCATCGCCGTGACCAAGGCGGCCGGCGCCTACACCGTCGCGAACGACTGGGGCGCGCTCGCCTCTGACCCGAGCGTCGACGATCCGGACCGCACGCATGTGCCGGTCTATCTGGAAGCGCTCGGCGATCAGGCGGAGGCCATGCGCCGGGTGACGTTCGCCGCCTTCGTGCTGTCGGTGGCCGCGGCGATCGACCTGGAGGCGCTGGCGGACGACATCTACGCCGCCGGCCTCGTGGGCGACATGTTCAAGGTTACCTACGACGCCAACGATGACGGGGTGGTGGACGAAATCTCCGGCGCGGTTGCGAAGGAGCAGGGTGGCGAGGGCGGAAAGATTTTCCTCGAAAAATCCGAGGCTTCGACGCTTGCCGGAAGCGTCGTCATCGACACATCAGGTCCGTACTTGCGCATCTATGAGGTTGGCGGCGACGCGCGCGGATTCCACATCGATTTGACGCAATGCGGGCCGGGGGCCGGGGCGGGCGCCTTGCACACCGGCAATTCGACGGTCGCTGGCCGCGCGTTGCTGGAGGCCGCTGATGCGGCCGCCCAGCGGACTGCGCTTGGCCTCGCCGCGCTGGCCACCAAAGCCACCATCGACGACGCCGCGCTGGTGGCCGACAGCATCCTGACCTTCGCCAAGTTGGCCAGCGCCGCGATCGCGGACCAGTCGACGGCCGAGGCCGGAACCGCGACCGACAAGCTCATGACGCCGCAGCGGACCGCGCAGGCGATCGTTGCTAAAAGCCCGGCGACGAAGGCGGCCACATGGACCAAGACCGAACCCAGCGGGGTGATCGAAAAGGGGGCAAGGTGGCGGCCGGGGCGTCGAGCGGCACGGTCAACTTCGCGGCGGCCTTTCCAAACGCGTGCGCCGGCGTCTTTTTCGAGATCATCGGCTCCAGCGGCGCGGCGACCTCCTATGCCGCGATCCTGGACGGCGAGCCGAACGCGTCTTCGTTCTCCTGGTATCTGCGCCAAACCGCCGCCGGTGGCGCCACCGGCGCGAGCACCGCCGTCGGTTTTTCTGGCGCGCAATCGGCTACTGAGGAAATCACGTCATGGCAAAGGCTTACGTCTCCTATCACAGCGTCGCCCTCCAGTCTCCGAAGGGCTCCAGCGTCCTCGGCCGGGCCGTCTATGCCGACGTGCTCGACTTCACGAGCGGCGCGGACACCACCAGCAGCGCGCTCACGACCGCGATGGCGCAGAACCGGGACATGGTGGCGAGCATCACCGTCGACGCGGACGCCTATCTCGCCACCGGCACGACGCCGGATTGTGATGCGACGGCCGAGACCGCGGCGTCTTCGGCGAAGGTCATGGTGCCCGCCGGCGGCTCGGTGGACCTCTATCTCGCCGTCGGCGAGAAGGTCGCGGCGAAGGCGGTGGCCTGATGCGCAAGCTCGGCCTCCGGCGGCTCCACAGCCTCGGGCCTCTGGCGGGTGGTGCCGACCCTCCCTGGAAACAGGTCCAGGCCCTGCTCGCGGCGAAGCTGTTGGGCCAGTTCGACGCGACCAACCGCGCGTCGCTCACGCTCTCCGGCTCGGCTGTGACCGCGTGGGCCGACCTGATCTCGGGGCTGTCTCTGACGCCGGGCGGGGCGACGACCCGACCGATCTACAGCGCGAACTCGTTTGCCGGCGGCCCCGGCGTCACGGCGGACGGCATCGACGATTACCTGTCCGCGGAAAGCTCGCCATACCCCGGCGGAGCCAGCCCCTGCGAAATCTGGACGCTCGCAAACCAGACGGCTCTCGCGGCCGATGTCACCGACCGGCGCCTGTTCTCCTACGGCGCCACGGCCAGCAACTCCAATGAGGCGCGCAGCGTCTACCGGACTGTGGCGAGTGGCGTGAACCGCGCCCGTGGCGTGGTCGGCACCGGCAGCGCTGGCGTTCCCATCACCGAAACGACGACGGACCTCAGCGGCTATCACGTCATGAGGCTGCAGGCGACCGGGACCGATGCGCTGCTATCGGTGGACGGCGACACGCCGGTGAGCGCAGCCCGCGTCCCGTCCACCTCGCTCGCGCGGACCGCCATGTTCGCGCAATTGGCTCTGTCGGCGCTGTTTTGGCAGGGCTCCGTGTCCTGCGTCCTCGTCACCAACCCACTCTCCTCCGGAGAGGCCGCGGCGCTCCTCACGCTCCTACAGGAGAGGTATTGACATGTCCGGTCCCCAACGAGTCCTGATCTGGCCCGCCACCTCCGAGGGTGAGGCCGAGCGCGACGCCTATTCGGCGTGGGCGAACGAAAACGCGGGCGCAGGCACGAGCGACCCCGAGTCGTGGCGGCCGTTCCACGGCCCTGCCGTGCTGACCCAGTTGGACGCCTATGGCCAGCCCTGGTGCACCATGTGCGAGTACCGACCGGATTGGGACGAACCGGCCGGCGGCGCCGCGATGCGCCCGAACGCCGTGGTTCATGACAGCGTCGTTCACCCGCCGTTCGTCGAAGAGTGACCCCTGCCGCCTGAGCGCGGCCCACTCCTGACAATCTGAGAGGTGACCTATGGTCGCGAGCAATTTCGCGCCGTCGCTGGCGGCTGTCCTGGTGCACGAGGGGGGCTACTTCAACCATCCGCGCGACCCCGGCGGCCCCACCATGAAGGGCGTCATTAAGCGGGTCTATGACGACTACCGCCGGTCCAAGGGACTGCCCACGCGCGACGTGCGGCAGCTTGAGGAAAGCGAGTTGCAGGACATCTACCGCTGCCGCTACTGGGATCTGATTCAGGGCGACAAGCTGCCGGCGGGCATCGACTACGTGGTGTTCGACGGCGCCGTGAATTCCGGCCCGGCGCAGGCCACCAAGTGGCTGCAGCGGGCGCTGGGCATCGCGGCGGACGGCGTGCTCGGCCCGGCTACCCTCGCCGCGCTGGACCGGGTGCAGGACCACGACGCGGTCATTGCCGATATCCAGGCGCGTCGCCTCGCCATGCTCAAGAATCTGCGCACCTGGGATGTTTTCGGCAAGGGGTGGGGCCGCCGCGTCGCCGAGGCGAAGCAACTGGGGCAGGCCATCGCCTCCGGATCGGTGCGTCTGCCCATGCCCACGGCCACGGCCTGCGGCAAGGCCTATGCCTCGTCCGCCAAGTCCCCGCCGCCGAAGTCGATCGGCGACGCGCTCACCTCCGGCGGCGTCGTGACCACGGGCATCACCACGGCGACCGATGCGCTCACGCCGCTGGCCGACAAGAGCGATACCGCGGCGACCGTGCTCATGATCCTTATGGTGGCCGGCGCGCTCGTGGGCGTCCTCGGCTTCGTCTATCGCGAGTGGGCGAAGGCCAAGGCGGCGGAGATCATGGACGCGCTCGACCTCAAGGCGCCGGACCTCGGCACCTCGGCCGAGCCGGACGATGCGGTGCCGGCATGACCGCGCTCCTCGCTCTCCTCTCCGCCAAGTGGGCGGCAGCGCTCGGCCTCGGCTGGGCGCTGCCGGCCGCTGCGGCGGCCGTGAGCCTCGTCGCGACGCTGCTATGCGGCGGGGACTGGTGGCTTGCGCTCATCGTCTCGGCCGGCGCCGCCGGCTTCGTGGCGCTCTGGTCCGCGCTCGGCCTCAAGCCGGCGCTGGCCTGGCTCGCCGGCGCCGCGGCCATCGCCATCCATCATATCGGCGTGCGCAAGGGCGCCGCTCAACAGGCCAAAAAGGAGCGGGCCAATGCAGATCGTGCCGTCCAGCAGGCGGAGCGCGCGCGCGCTGACGCTGATCGCCGCAATTCTGACCCTGAGCGCCTGCGCGACGACGACGGGTTCCGGCGGGACTGACGTTTTCTGCCGTTCGGCGAAGCCGGTACGCTGGTCCAAGAGCGACACCGACTACACCATCCGCCAGGCCAAGGCGCACAACGCCGTTGGGCGCAAGCTGTGTGGGTGGCGCTGATGGCCGATCTGCCGCCCGATCCCACCGTGCTCGGCGTCAAGCTCGCTCACTTGCTCGCCGGCGCCGCCGGCGGTCTGGCGCGCTCGCTCACCCGCCCCGGCGGGTCTCCCCTCCGCCACCTTTCCACGGCCGTGGTGGGCACCATCGTCGCCGGCTATTGCACGCCGGCGGGCGCGGCCTTCGCGGCGCGCTATCTCGCCTCGCCGGAGATCAGTCCGGCGTCGTTTGAGGGGATGGTAGGCTTTGTGCTCGGCCTCATCGGCATGAGCCTGTGCGACGCGCTGATGCGCTGGGCGCGGATCTGGCGCGACGGCCCACCGCCGACCCTGCCGCCCCTGCCGCCGCTCGCCAAATGAACGGCGGCCCGACGCCTCACCCCAACATCGGCCCCTACATCGTCCGCACGCCCGGCCGGTCGAACTGGTGGTGCCGCTCGCCGATGGCGACGGCCGCCAGGTGCTGAGGGTGCCTCTCCGCAAGCGCACGGGCCTGATGATGGCGGCCGACTTGGTGGCGGCCGCGCGGGACGACTGGTGCGAGTCGCGCCGCGCGCCGGAGGATGCCGCGCCGGAGCCGTTCATCGGGTTCGGGGGGAGTGATGGGCGCTTAACTATCGGTTATCCACACCCATGGAATATGCTGTGGATTGTGGTAATATGTATATAGCGGTGGCGTGGGGCGCCGCTCAGGAGGCGGCAATGATCAGCGTTTCGGATGCCGCTCGCTATATTTGCGAGCGCGGCGGATGGCGCGTCACGAACCTCAAGCTCCAGAAGATTCTCTATCTTGCGCACATGGCCCATCTTGGATGGACCGGAAAGCCGTTGGTTAATGGCCGCTTTGAAGCGTGGGCGTACGGCCCGGTTGAGCCGGATCTGTATCGGCGGGTGAGGATGTTCGGCGCGAACCCGATCCAGGACATTTTCTTCGATGCGGCTGATATTTCCGGCACCCCGGAAGAGAAGTCTCTTCGCGCGACCTGTGACGACTTAATCGACAAAAGCCCCGGCGAACTTGTTTCGATTACCCATTGGAATAGCGGGGCTTGGGCGAAGAATTACACAGGGGGAGAGCTTGGTGTAGGCATTCCTCAGGACGACATTCTTGACGAATTCAGGGCTCGCACGCGTGAGTGATGGGCTCTTTTCAAAGGGAGCCAAGGATACTCGCCTCGCCGAGAGCGGAGCCTCTTTGGAAGAGGCTCTACAAGCAGAGCGCGATGCCCGAAGAACGGAGCGATTTCTGTGGGCGGCTACCTTGGCGGTTGTTGCGATGGCGCTTTTTGCCACGCTACTCCCCTGGTACGGGCTGCTGATGGTCTTTGTGCTGGTCCTGATACTTCTGATTGGTATGGCATCCTGGTGCGGCGTAGAGGCTGTGGCCGTTCCGTTGGACAGATGCCTGAACCGGTACTTGGCACACGCGCCGACAAAGGAGCCTCCGGCCGCAAGAGTTGAGGTGCAAGCACCTGCAGAACCATCGCCGTCGCGGGAGTGAGCCGGGCGCCCCGTAAGGGGGGAGGACGCCCGGCTCACCGCCTACCCGGTCAGGGCTTGGATAGGCGCGGAACAGATTACTCGGGATAGGGCTTATCGCGCTACCCTGTGCAAAATCCAAAATGGGGTTCGCGTTCCGCACCGCCTCGAAGCGCGCCATGATCTCTTGGTGGTGGGTGAGCGCGGCGCCGTCTGCCTGCGCTGTGCCCCCGCCATGCACCTGGATGGTCCAGTTGTAGCCGGGCTCGCTGTCGTCGCGCACCACGGTGATGGTGCCGGGCGGGAGAGGGCCGATCTGACGGCGGAGGGCATCCTCAATGGCCGCGCGTGCGCTATCTGGGGTCATCGTGGGCGTGACCTGCGGGCGGAGGCGGACGTTACGGACGGACTATGGCGCGGCCCCTGCCTGCAATGCAACTCGTGCTCGTCGCCCACAACGCGCCGCTAGGCTGCGTCCGGCACCCGGAACCACTCGCACCCGCCGCGATGCGTCGCCTTCGCGCGATAGAGTGCTGCGTCCGCGCATTTAAGCAGATCGCGCAAGTCCGATCCGTCTTGGGGGAAGATGCTGATGCCTATGCTGGCCTGCAACCCAACGCGCGGTTCCAAAGCCGACCAGGGCAAGCTCAATTCGGAGAGGATGCGCCAGCAGGCCCGCTGAGCCTGCTGCGGCTCTCTTAGGCCGGGCAAATAGACGACAAACTCGTCACCGCCGATTCGGCAGACGAAGTCGGTGGTGTTCACGCTGCCTCTCATTCGTGAAGCCACCTCCCTGAGCGCGGCATCACCCGCGTCGTGGCCGAACCTGTCATTGATCGACTTGAACCCGTCGAGATCAAGGAGCAAAAGAGCTGCCTCTTCTCCAGCGGCGCCTTTCGTTGCGACCCAGTCAGCCCAATAATGCTGGAGTGCCCGCCGGTTCGGTAAGCCGGTTACCGTGTCTTCGAAGGCGATGCGACGCAAAGCATCCTCCATCATGCGTCGCTGAGAAACATCATCGAAAATAGCTACTCCAACACCAATCGCTGGCAGCAGGATGCCCCTGTGTTGGACGGTTTTCACGGTCTTGTCTGCACAAAGAACTTCAATATCAAATGCATCAATCTCCAATATATCAGCAGAATGATTAACCCATAGTCTGCCCCATCTCTCGCGCGCTTTAACGCGATCAACTTCGCGAGGATAGGACCTTTCTATCCATTCATCCGCCGTTGCAAAGTCCCCATCATTATATCCGAATAACTTCTTGAAGGTCCGATTGACGAACTTGATGTCCCCGCCAGGCAGCTTCGCCCACGACACTGCAACCGGCATTGCGTCAAGGAGGATATGGAGATGCTCATAGGACAGTGCGCCGGCAGATGCCGCTCGCTCGAGCAACTCTTTCATACCACCCTCTCGATCGGTCAGTTGAACCCAAATTCATTATGCATACAAAATGTTAGAATGCGAACGCTTAGTCGTGAGCTACTCTATCGTGTTGCTAGAGTTGCGGTGTAGCCGGTGTACAACATCGCAAGCCAAGGTTCGGCTATCGCCTTGTAGCCCGGTAGGCCCCAAGTTTGGCAGCCGCATGCCGCCGGGGCTCGCAGAGCGGCGGCAGTTCGTAAGATCGCGTGCCGCACTGCCCACTGGGATACCGGGGACATCTCGCGCTCACAGCATGACAGCCTCGTTTGCCGGGAGCCTGCTTCCGTGCCCAAAAAAAGGAGGACGCCATGTTCAAGGAGCTTTCAACAGAAGGGTTCGACTTGCCGAAGGGGGAGTTTCACCCGGGCCCCGTGCCGATGCTTCAGTGGATCGAGGTGGAACGGCTCGTAGTCGATCCGGAGTACCAGCGGGAAATCGGACGGCGCGGAACTTCAAATATCCGCCGGATCGCTGATAATTTCGACTGGTCCAAGTTCGCGCCGGTGATCGTCGCGCCAGTGGAAGGCGGGAAGTTCGCGGTCGTAGATGGTCAGCATCGCACCACGGCGGCGATGCTCCGGAACATCGAAAGCGTGCCGTGCCAGGTCGTTCAGGCCGATCGAGCTAAGCAGGCCGAGGCTTTCGCAGCCGTGAACGGGCACGTCACCAAGACGACGCCCCAGCAGCTCTTTCATGCTCGGCTGACCGCCGGCGACCCGCAGGCCCGAGAGCTCGCCAACGTCTGCGCTGCAGCTGAGGTCTTCGTCACCCGCCGCAACCTCTGCATGGCGAGAACGAGAAAGGGCGAGACACAAGCCGTCGGTGCGCTCCGGCGCTGCCTGGAGACGTACGGCCGCGAGACGCTTATTTCAGCGCTCCAGTGCATCACCCAGACCGGCGACGGCAACAAGGGGTGGGTCCGCGCCACCATCGTCGAGTCCCTCTGCCAAGTGCTGGCCGAGCATGTCCAATGGAGGGATGCCGGCTCTGCCCTGCTCGAGGCGATGGACGACTTTGATTTCGCCAGGCCTGGGAAGAGGTGATGACAGGCCGGAACTTCGTCCTGGCGGCTTCGGTCCAGCACGACCTTGTGGAGCGGATCTCGAAGCACTTGGCGAGCAAGCTTCAGGCGAAGCGGCGAGCTGCGGCATAAAGGCGAAGTCGGAACCCGTTGCGGCCCCCGCCTTCCTGTGGGAGGGCGGGGTTTTTGTGTTTTGAAGACCGATCAGAAAAAACGACTGGATTCCAACGGCTTGCGCCTAATGCTATTGCGATGCGGCATCGACCGCCAAATCTGAAAGATAGAGCGGCGTGGGAATTACCAATAATTTCAGTTGGTTGCTCGTGGTGTCATGATAGGACCCGGGACACGCCTTGATCTGACGCGAAGATATGTGTCCATTTGTGCAGCGCATTCGGTTAGCGATGCTTCAACTGACGCCAAGCTCTCCCCGAGTTGGCATCCCGGCTGCCGCCCCTATTCCTCTAGAATGGAAAGTCGTCGTCATCGTCCGATAGATCGACGCCATGAATTGTTTTGTAGAGAGAATTGTATTCTCGCTTCAAATCCTGATAAGCGCTCTTCAAGCTAGAAGAAACTCTAATCATTGCCACTCTTTTTGAAAATTCTTCACCGTCTTCCGAAAACGAATTTTTAATTTTTTTCGAAATTAATTATTTCCAGTTTCATGGCATTAAGAGATTCTGTCGCAACGAGTAGCTGAAAATTATCTTGATCTTTAGTATCGGCAATGGCGAAACGAACCCCTTCGCCTCCGAAGTCTGATTTTTCTCCGTTGGTAACGAATATAACGCCATGATCTTGGAATGCGCCCTCGATTGCCGCAAGCGTTTCGCGGCTGGGTGTGCGCCTACCCTTCTCAAAGTCTCTAATGGTGCTTTCACCAAGCCCGCAGGCGGTGGCCAAATCAGTCTGAGACCAATCCAGCAATGCCCTCGCGGCTTTCGATTGGGCTGCGGATATCAATGAAGCCTCCGTTGACGATTTTCGTTGTGAAGCTCGTCATTAATCGTTGACGACATTCCTCGCCAACGGATATCGTGATTATCGTTAACGGTTAGCAAGGAGGAATCATAGTGCCGCGTCGCAGAAGCGTCCCGAACGGGAGCGGCGACACAAAGTTGCTCACCGCGCCTTTCACCACATCGGAAATCGATCAGATCGACGACGTGCGGTTCGCCTCGCGCCACGCGAGCCGATCTGAGACGATCCGGTTTCTGATCAAGAAAGGCCTGGAGGCCGTCGCCGGGGAAAGCCGGGCTCGGGCTAATCCCCCAAATTGAGTTTGCGGGTCTTTGACTCAGTCGCGGGCGCCGACTCAATAAGAGAAGCAAGTTCTTTGGCGCTATGATTAAGATAAACCCACATTTCCTTATGTTTAGGGTTTTTCTTGAGCAAAGATAGGGCCCAATCGAGCTTGCTTAGAATAAGGTCTGGTTCTGGAGGTGGGGGAAACACTCGCTCCAGCGCGCTCAGAATCTCTGCGTTCAAAGACCGATTATTAGCCTCAGCAGCTTCGCTTATGCGCTGCTTTAGATCGGCGGGGAGCCTAAGCTTCAGTTGGGGATCTTCGCGTGCCATGTAGGAAGTATGGACCACCGTGGTCTTGACGACAATGGACCACCGTGGTTACGGTTAACGGAGAGTGAAGGATCGAGAGGTGCGAACAGACAAGCAGATCAAGTTCCGGGCTCCAGGCACAATAGTGGCGTGGCTCCAGGATCAGGCGAAGCGCAACGGCGCCTCGCTCAACAGCGAAGTGCTCCGGTGCATTCGGGAACGGATGGATCGGATGGTGGGCCCCATCGGGGCTGAGAGCAGGGTCGGCGACGGGAAGCGCCTAGGAAACGAACCCCGTCGCCGCCCTCAATCCAACGATCACGAGGTGTGACGATGAACGGTCTCGTTAATACCGGAAACGGCGGCGATGGGGAAGGCCCCGGCCCGCGCATCATGTTCCGCGGCAAGCCCGTCATGACGACGGAGCAGCTCGCGAAGGCCTACGGCGTTGAGCCTATCCGCATCCAGCAGGGTCACGCGAGAAACGGCGAGCGGTTCGAGGAAGGCACGCACTTCTTCAAGCTCACCGGCCGCGAGTTGAAGGGCTTCAAGGACCAGCTATCCGACAGCGAGTTGGTCGCTCCGAAGGCTGCGCACCTGATCCTCTGGACGGAAGCCGGCGCGCTGCGCCACGCGAAGCTCCTGGAGAGCCCGACGGCGTGGGAGGTGTTCTCGAAGCTGGAGGACACCTACTTCATGGTGAAGTCCGGCACCGCTCTGCCGCCGCCGGCGGGGGACGCGACCGCGAAGGAAGTGCGCCTGACCATGGCCCACAACCTCAAGCTCATGAAGATGGCCGGCTTTGACGGCTCCCGTGCCCTGATCGCGGCGAACCTCGCCACGGCCCGCCTCACGGGCTTCGACCACCTGGAGGCCCTCGGCATCCCCCGGCTGAGCGACACCACCGACGACATCCTGCTGAACGCTACCGAGGTCGGGCGGCGGCTCGGCGGTATCTCCGCCCAGACGGTGAACCTGCATCTGCAGCAGCTGGGGCTCCAGATGATGGAGCCGACCCACAAGGGGAAGGCGCGGTGGGCGCTGACCGAGAAGGGCAAGCAGGCCGGCGGGACGCTGGATGCCGGCGCCTACAGCAACAACATGGGCATGTACCAGCAGGTGCGCTGGCCGCTGTCCATTGTGGACACGCTCCGCAGCTTCCTGGACGGGAGGGCCTGATGGACATCCCCAACATCACGTCCGCCCTCACCGTCGCGGACATGGCCATCAAGGCGCACGAGGCCGAGGGGCGCCGCAAGGAGGCTCAGCATGAGCTGAAGACCGCCTACAACGCCTGGAAGGGGAAGCACGACATCGAGCATGTCGAACGCGACACCCTGGATTGGACGCGCATGATGGTCGCCACCAAGAAGCCCTTCGAGGCTCTGGAGAAGGCCAAGCGGGCGGAGCGGTACGCCCGCGAGCGCCTCGCCCGGGCCATCAAGCGGCACCTGGCAGGCGGTGCAGCATGAGCCCGCCCCGCAAGAACGCTTCCTCGGCCGAGGCGATGCTGGATCGGATCCGAGATCTCGAAAGCTCGTTTTATGACGTGGAGAACTCGGCTGGCGTCGTATGGGACTTGCTGACGAACATGTTCGAAGGCCGGATGGAGGGCGACAAGCCCGAACACCACCAGGGTGAGGAGCACTGCTTCCGGATCGACCCCGGACAGCTGGAGCGCCTGCACTATGCGGTATCGCAGTCCTGGCAGAAGGCCGGAAAGCTTAAGCAAGACCTGCTGGCGGGCCTGGGTTACGGCGCCTGACGGGCTATTGCTGCTAAACTAAGGGGCCCGCTGAACGTGGGCCCCATATTGTGAGAGCTCCGGTCCTCTCATGATCGTGAGCGGCCGCGCACGTAGACCACAGGTACGTCATTCTCGTTCGCCCATGAGAGGGCGGCGTCGAGTGCTGCTATTTCGGTATCAAACGACGACGGGTTGAAAAACGTCGCCCCGGTGCGATGTGCCGCGGACCCGTTCGCGGTGAACTTGCCACCCGGCGTTTGCTCCACCAGAACCCAGTCAGCATCTTGGGGAGGCGTCTCGCCCAAAGCGATATCCCTGACTTCAGCCATAGCTCGGTCCTCCCATAACCCGCATTTCTTGGGCTGTTTCTTGGGCCTGATTTTTAGGGCAGTCGCTAAGTGCTTGAAAAATGGTGGGCGATACAGGGATTGAACCTGTGACCCCTCCCGTGTGAAGGGAGTGCTCTCCCGCTGAGCTAATCGCCCGCACCAGTCGCGAGACGGGCGATGTAGGGCGGGAGGCCCCCGACTGTCAAGGGGCGGCCTCCGGTTTCCCCAGCCCCATGGGCCGGTGCGCAGAGGGCTGCGCCCGGTGTCCCGCCCCGCGCCGGTTCACGCCGTCTCGCGCGCCAGCAGGGCGAGCACAGCGGCCTCCAGCTGGTCGAAATGGTCGATCAGCCGGTCGGCGCCCAGCCCATGGGCCGGGGTCTCGGTGTAGCCGAAGGAGACCGCGATGGCCGGCACGCCGGCGGCGCGGGCGGTGCTGACGTCGGTGATGCTGTCGCCCACCATGACGGCGTGCCCGGCGCTGCCGCCGGCGGCGGCGATGGTGGAGAGCAGCGGCAGCGGGTCGGGCTTCGGCTTGGCATAGGTGTCGGCGCCGGTGATGACGGCGAAGCGCCCCGTCAGGTCCAGCCGGTCCAGTAGCAGCCGGGCGAGATATTCCAGCTTGTTGGTGCACACCGCGAGCCGCGCGCCGCGCGCTTCGAGGCGGTCCAGCGCCTCCAGGAGGCCGGGAAAGGGCCGCGAGCCGTCGGCGATGTGGTCGGCATAATAAGCGAGGAACTGGGCGTTCAGCGCCTCGACCTCCTCCGCCGGCAGGGCGATGCCCTCGCTCGCCAGCGCCCGGCGGATCAGCATGCGCGCGCCGCCGCCGATCATGTTGCGGGCGGCGGCGCGGTCCACCTTGGGGATCCTGTGGGCGGCGAGCACCACGTCGAGCGTGTCCAGCAGATCGGGCGCGGTGTCGACCAGCGTTCCGTCGAGGTCGAAGGCGATCACGGGCGTTTCAGGCATCGGGCGTCCTTGGGCTTCCTGGGGCTCTGGTCACTCGGGGCGTGTCGTCGCCGCCCTTGCCTTAAATCCTGCCGCTTTTTGGCGCCAGCGTCCTGCGGCCCGGCGGCGCAGCCGCGCGGCGGGGCGTTCGCCTTTCGCGCGTGAACGAGGAGGCTTGGCGATGCGGATGGGTCTTGACGCGGCTTGGGGCTTCGGGCGGACCGGACGGGTGGGGGCAGGCGCGCTCGGCGTCCTGATGCTGGGCGCGGCGCTGGCCGGGCCCGCGGCGGCCCAGGCGCCCGCCGGCTACAGCTTCGCCTCGCCGCCGTCGGCGGAGGCCAACCGGGTCTATGGCGTCAACCGCAAGACCGGCGAGATGTCGGTGTGCCAGTTCGAGCGCCCGGCCGGCAGCTTCGCCGGCATCACCCGCTGCTTCGCCCAGGGCGACGGTGCCGGGGCGCAGGCGGACGGCAATTACGACCTCGTGCCCACCCGCTTCGCGGGCGAGACCGGCATCTTCCGCGTCAACCGCGACACCGGCGAGATGAGCATCTGCTACGTGCGCGACGCGCCCCAGGCCAGCGGCAAGACCGATCCCATCCTGCTCTGCACGCCGCCGGCCAAGTGACGGCCGCGGACGGCGCTCGCGCTAGCGGGCGCGCGCAATGCGGGCAAATGCACGGATGGGGCGTCGCGTCCCTTGTCCGCGCCTGCGATCGAGGCTAGAGCCGAGGACCGGTGCCACCGCCGGGCCAGCCGGCCCGGCGTGCGGCGCCCACCGAACCAGAACGGAAGCGTCCATGGCCCCCGCCGAAGACCTGAAGCGCCGCGCCGCCGCCCGCGCCCTCGAATTCGTGACCGACGGCATGCGCCTCGGCCTCGGCACCGGCTCCACCGCGCGCCATTTCGTCGATCTTCTGGCCGAGCGGGTGCGCGAGGGCCTCAACGTGCTCGGCGTGCCCACCTCCGAGCAGACGCTCCAGCAGGCCGTGGACCTCGGCGTGCCGATCGCCACCCTCGACGAGGCGGGCGCGCTCGATCTGTGCATCGATGGCGCCGACGAAGTGGGGCCGGGGCTTGCTTTGGTGAAGGGCGGCGGCGGCGCGCTGCTGCGCGAGAAGATCGTCGCCCGCGCCGCGCGCGAGATGGTGGTGATCGCCGACGCCTCGAAGAAGGTGGCTGCGCTCGGCCGCTTCCCGCTGCCGGTGGAGGTGGTGGATTTCGGCGTCGCCAGCATCGAGCGCAGCCTCGCCGACGCCATCCAAGAGGCCGGATGCGCCGGCGCGCTGGTGCTGCGCCGGGACGGTGATGGACATGCTTTCGTCACCGATCAGGGGCACCTCATCATCGACGCCCATCTCGGCCGCATCGGCGATCCGGCGCTGCTCGCCCAGGCGATCGCGCAGGTTCCCGGCGTGGTGGAGCACGGGCTGTTCCTCGGGCTCGCGACCCGCGCCGTGCTGGCCGGCACGGACGGCATCGTGGTGCTCGACCGCACCAGCTTCTGAGCGGGGCGCGGCCCGGTTCAATCATTGGAGGCGCCCACCGGTCGGACGATCCACCGGCCGGTCCCGCTTCCGGAGCGCGACACATCTATTGCGGAGATTTCCATGCGCGAACTGACTTTTGCCCGCCGCGCCGGCTTCGGCTTCCTGGCGGCCCTCGCATTGACGGCGGCGCCGATCGGCCTGCCGCTGTTCCAGGCGGGGAGCGCCAGCGCCCAGCAGGCGGCGGCGCAGCCGTCCCCCGCTTTGATCGCCGTGGCGCGGGAGCTGGTGGTGGCGAACGGCGAGGCGCGCGCCTTCGAGGGCGTGATCTCCGAGATCGTCAACGGTGCCGCCCGCTCCTTCGTGCCCACCAATCCCGATCTCGCCAAGCCGCTGTCGGAGGTGGCCCAGACGCTCCGGACCGAGTTCGAGAAGCGCCAAAGCGAGGTGGTGCAGATCCTCGCCGCCGCCTACGCGACGCGCTTTACCGAGGCTGAGCTGAAGGAGGCGCTGGCCTTCTACAAGACCGCCACCGGCAAGAAGCTGGTCACCGACCGCCCCGCCATCGTCCAGCAGACCGTGCAGGGCATCCAGGTGTGGGGCGCCAAGGTCAATGCCGAGGTGCTGGAGCGTGTGCGCGCCGAGATGAAGAAGCGCGGCTACGACCTCTGAGCCGCCGCCGCCCCGGCGCGCTTTTGCGCGCCGGGTTTGCCTGTGTCTTTGCGCGCTTTTGCGCGCCGGATCGCGCCGGCGGCGTCACCTGCGGCGTCAGCGGGCGCCGCGCACCTCCGGGCCGCGCGCCGTGCGCGGGCCCTCCGGCGCCTTGCCCACCGATGCGAACAGGTTCACCCGGCTGAGGTTGGGATTGTAGTGCGGGTCCACGAACACGTGCGAGGCCCATAGCGCTTCGAAATGCGCGTGCTGCTGGCGCAGGCGCGCCCGGTGCTCGGCGGTGCGGTGGCGCCCGCGCGAGGCCGATTCGTGGTGGATCATCAGCGCGTGCGGCGTCCACACCACATTGTAGCCGGCGCGGCGCACGCGCATGCACAGATCGATGTCGTTGCAGTCCTCGGGGAAGCGCTCGGGGTCGAGCCCGCCCACCTCGTCCCACACGTCGCGGCGGATCAGAAGGCAGGCGCCGGTGACGGCGCTCAGATCCTGGCGCACCAGGAGGCGGCCTTCCTGGCCCTCGGCTTCCGGCTGGCAGGCGGCGAACCAGTGCGAGGCATAGTCGAACAGGCCGACGATGACGCCGCCGTGCTGGATGGTGCGGTCCGGATAGAGCAGCTTTGCCCCCACCACGCCGGTATCGACCCCGTGGTCGCGGCGCGCGATCAGCGCCACCATCTCGTCGAGCCAGGCGCCGTCGATCACCTCGATGTCGTTGTTGAGCAGCAGGATGAGCGCGCCCGAGGTCGCGGCGACGCCAGTGTTGCAGATGCGCGAGAAGTTGAAGTTGCCGCTGTCGCGCACGATCTGCGTCGCCGGCCACAGGCCCTTCACCTCGTCGAACAAGGCGAACGTTTCCGGCTGGACCGAGCCGTTGTCGACAATGACGATCTCGAAATTGCGGTAGTGCGTCTGCGCGATCAGGGTGCGCAGGGTCATGCCCAGCAGCTCCGCCCGGTCGCGCGTCGGCACGACGATCGAGACCAGAGGCCGCGCTTCGGGCACCGGGAACAGCGGCCGCAGGAAGCGCCCGCCTTCGATGGTCTCCACCGGCAAGGAGAGGTGTTCCGACAAAGCGGCGGCGGCGCGCGCGCCGGTCTCGGCGTCGGCAAAGCCGGCCGGAAGGTCCGGGCCGCCATAGGCGATGCGCGGCAGATGCCGCACCGCCTCCGCGTCGAGCCCGTCCAGATAGCGCAGCAGGAAGTCGTACGGCGCGGCGCCCGCGAAGTCCGTGCGCAGCCCCACCTGCCGCGCCCGCGCGCCCCGCACCACGGTGAGCGCGCCGAAATAGGGGCAGCATTCCAGCAGATGCCGGTTGAAGGCGGGCTTGAACACGCCCTCGATCGGCGCGCCCGCGGCGTCCCGGCGCTCCGCGTCGGTATAGAGCAGCATCAGGCCGGGCTATCCGCGAAGGTAGCGCGGAGTCAATGGCCACCGCGTCCCGGGTCGCGCGCCGCGGGCCGGTCGAGCACGCTGACGAGGCGGTCGGCCGCCTGCCGGCTGGGC